>NZ_JAFBDW010000001.1:300000-505219 GCF_016908415.1 Caldicoprobacter guelmensis | reverse complement strand
ACAACATAAGGTTTTACATTTTAAACAGTAAAAATTTGGATATCTATATCATACTTTCCTTTAAAAAAGTGTTGCATTTAATATTGCAATTTTCAATTTTATCAAATCTTGACATGGGCTTTGCTAAAACGGTACTTTACCAACAATATCAAAAATGCTATAATGATACTGGAAACGAATAGAATTCTTTTTAAGGCGGATATAGTGCCTGTAGTTTTTAATTTCTGAAAACAAGGGGCATAATATTGAAAGGAATTTTACAAGAAAAAGGGGAGGATATAGTCAACAAATCTACTTACGAAAATTTTGTGCAAACAAGGGCACTAAAAATGTATAAAAATTCCAATAGTTGATCTACCAATAATTACATAAAGGGTAATAGCCACCTTTGTCGAAATAGTTATTTATTATACAAGAGGATGAGAGTTATACTGGTACGGTTTAGGAACAAAGATGGTAATTTAACATATACAATGCTTTATACCAACATAAGTAGGGAGAAGTTATCATGTGAGGAGGCTTTTCATTTTTACAATGGGAGACAAACGATAGAAGCATTTTTCAAGATGGCAAAGAACATATATGGCATAAAGAACTTAAGGACCAGTAAATTTTATGGCATTTATACTTTTTTGTTGATAATGGCAATGACACATAATCTTATTACATGGTTTAAGGAGATAAAGCTAGGAGGTAGCGAGCTTAGGGAGATGGGGGTAAAGACTTTAGTGAAGAAATGCTCTCGAGTTAAAGGTTTTGTGGAGAGGACAGCGGAAGGGATACATGTGACAATACCGCCGCTTACCAAGCTGGCTAGACTCTTAATAGAAGCGTTAACAAGGCCAAGGTATGTCCAGTTGAGTTTCCTTATTTAACCATTTGTTAAGTGATGTTTGCACAAAACTTAGGTATTTAGAAATTTTAAAAAAACGTTTGGCTGAATAATATTTTTAAAATTTTTTAGAAAGGAGAGTATACTATATGGCTTATTTTGACAACATCAAACCAATTGCATACGAAGGTCCAGAATCCAAAAATCCTCTAGCGTTTAAGCATTACAACCCCTCAGAGGTTATAATGGGCAAAACTATGGAACAGCATCTAAGATTTGCGGTAGCTTACTGGCACACATTTACAGGCGGTGGCTCTGATCCTTTTGGCGAAAAAACCATGATACGCCCATGGGATAAGTATACGGGCATGGACCTAGCAAAGGCCAGAGTAGAAGCAGCTTTTGAGTTTTTTGAAAAGCTCAATGTTCCCTTCTTCTGTTTCCATGATCGAGATATCGCACCAGAGGGAGAGACTTTAGCAGAAACTAATAAGAATCTTGATGTCATAGTGTCCATGATAAAGGAGTACATGAAGACCAGCAAGGCGAAGCTTTTATGGAATACTGCCAACTTGTTTAGCCATCCCAGGTATGTGCATGGGGCCGCTACATCCTGCAATGCCGACGTGTTTGCCTATGCTGCAGCACAGGTAAAGAAAAGCCTCGAGATAGCAGTGGAGCTTGGTGCAGAAAACTTCGTGTTCTGGGGTGGCAGGGAAGGTTACGAGACCCTGCTTAACACCGACATGAAGTTGGAGCTTGACAATCTAGCTAGATTTTTACATATGGCGGTGGAATATGCCAAGGAGATCGGCTTTAAGGGACAGTTTTTGATAGAGCCCAAGCCTAAGGAACCCACAAAGCATCAATATGATTTTGATGCTGCGACTACTATCGCATTTTTACAGCATTATGGGCTGAAAGACTACTTTAAGCTAAACATAGAGGCCAATCACGCTACCTTAGCAGGACACACATTTGAGCATGAGCTTAGGGTGGCCAGCCTGTACGGCATGCTGGGGTCCATTGATGCCAACCAGGGGGATTTGCTTTTGGGTTGGGATACAGATGAATTCCCAACTGACCTTTATGTCACCACTTTGGCAATGTATGAGATACTCAAGGCGGGTGGCTTTACCACTGGTGGTGTCAATTTTGATGCTAAGGTAAGGCGAGGCTCTTTTGAACCGGAGGACCTGTTCTATGCTCACATTGCAGGTATGGATACTTACGCCATAGGCCTCAAGGTGGCTGCAAAGCTGATTGAGGACAAGGTGATAGATAAGTTCATAGAGGAGCGGTACAGCAGTTACAGAAGTGGCATAGGGCTGGATATAGTAACCGGCAAAGCCAATTTCCATACCCTTGAGCAGTATGCGATGCAAAATCCGGTGATCAAAAACCGCTCTGGTAGGCAGGAAGTAATAAAGGCGTTGATAAATGAGTATCTGCTAAATGTTAAATGAGCGTTATCAATTAAAATACACTTACTCAAAAAGATAAGTTTATTGTGTACCAGGGACGTCATGGTCTTTTAAAACGAGGGAGGGGCATGTATGGCAGAAGCCTTATATAAAGATAAGAGTAAGCCGGTTGAAGATCGAGTAAAAGATTTGTTATCACGAATGACACTGGATGAAAAGATAGCTCAGCTGAGTGCTGTTTGGGTGTATGAAATACTTGATGATACAAAATTTTCCCCTGAGAAAGCAGCTTGTAAGATTGGGCATGGAATAGGGCAGATTACCAGGATAGCCGGCGCCAGCAACCTTGACCCCGAATCCTGTGCCAAAATAGCAAATGAGATACAGGACTATCTTGTAAACAACACTCGCCTGGGCATACCGGCTATTGTACATGAGGAGTCCTGCAGTGGTTTTATGGCCAAAGGGGCCACATGTTTTCCTCAGACCATCGGTGTGGCAAGTACATGGGATACCGAGGCTGCCAAGGCCATAGGAGAGGTAATTAGGATACAGATGAAGGCAGCGGGGGCACACCAAGCGTTGGCACCATTGTTGGACGTAACACGAGACCCAAGATGGGGGAGGACGGAGGAAACATTTGGAGAAGACCCTTATCTGGTAGCTCAAATGGGTATTGCGTATATTAAGGGTCTACAGGGTGAAGGCTTGCATGATGGAATCATGGCCACCGGGAAGCACTTTGTTGGATATGGAATGTCAGAAGGTGGCATGAACTGGGCGCCTGCGCATATCCCGGAAAGGGAGTTAAGAGAGGTTTATTTATTCCCATTTGAGGCGGCGGTCAAGGAAGCAAAATTAGCGTGTATTATGCCTGCTTATCATGAAATAGATGGCATACCCTGTCACGCCTCAAGCCGACTCTTGAAAAGTATATTGCGGGATGAATGGGGTTTTGAAGGCCTTACAGTGTCCGATTATTTTGCTATTAACATGTTGTATGAATATCATAAGCTCAACCCGGATAAGATACTGGCTGCCAAAAAAGCCATTGAAGCAGGAGTCGATATAGAGCTCCCAAGCACTGATTGCTACGGTTTGCCGTTAAAGGCAGCTGTGGAACAGGGCCTTGTTTCAGAAGATGTGATCGACAAAGTGGTGGCACGCATTTTGGAGCACAAATTTAGATTGGGATTGTTCGAAAATCCCTATGTTGAGCCTTCAAAGGCTAAATCGGTATTTGATATACCCGAGCAGCGTGAGCTTGCCCGTCGAGTGGCGCAGGAATCAATAGTATTGCTCAAAAACGAGAATAATCTATTACCGTTGAGCAAGGAGATACGCAAAGTAGCGGTTATAGGTCCCAATGCTCACAATATCCGGAATATGATAGGAGATTATGCTTATCCTTGCCATATTGAAACCCTGCAAAGGATGGCTGATACCTTTGACACCGCAAAGCCTACCTATGCAAGTTTGAATGATGAAGACCTGTTTGTACCCATGGTCAGCGTGCTTGATGGGATTAAGGAGAAAGTGTCTGCTGATACCGAGGTTTTGTATGCAAAAGGTTGTGACGTTTTAGGTGATGATGAAAGCGGCTTTGATGAAGCAGTTGAAATAGCTAAGAAAGCCGATGTAGCCATTGTAGTTGTTGGAGATAGGTCAGGGCTTATTCTTGGCTGCACGTCAGGAGAAGCCAGAGACAGGGCTGATTTGAATTTGACAGGGAAACAGGAGAAACTCATAAAAGCGGTGTATGCTACTGGTACTCCTGTTGTGGTTGTATTGGTTAACGCGAGGCCGCTTTCCATAACCTGGTTGCATGAAAATATTCCTGCGATAGTTGAGGCATGGCTTCCCGGTGAAGAAGGAGGAAGAGCTGTAGCAGACGTATTGTTTGGGGACTACAATCCAGGGGGTAAGCTCCCTATTAGCTTCCCGCGTACAGTAGGACAGGTACCGGTATATTATGGACATAAACCCTCAGGAGGACGCTCGCACTGGCTGGGCGACTATGTAGACTGCAGCACAAAGCCTTTGTATCCATTTGGTTACGGACTGAGCTATACAACTTTTGAGTACAGCAACCTCAGGATATCGCCTGAAAATGTGGATGTAAAGGGAGAGGTGCGAATACAGATTGATGTAACAAACACCGGTAAAATAAAGGGAGACGAAGTAGTGCAGCTGTACGTCCATGTTCCAGCTCAAAACGTAACTAGACCTGTGAAAGAGCTTAAAGGATTTAAACGCATTCATCTTGAGCCTGGCCAGACTAAGACAGTGATATTTGATATGCCTGTTTCTCTATTAGGGTTTTACGATGAAAATATGGACTTTGTGGTAGAGCCGGGTAAGGTTGATGTTTTCATTGGCAGTTCTTCGGAGGATATACGGGCTAAAGGTCAATTTGAGCTGGTGGGTAAGAAGATTATCATCGGTGGCAATGATAAGAAATTTACCACAAAGGTTACGGTAGTATAGTGGATTCAGTTTTATGCTTTCCTTCGAGGGAGGACATTGAATTTTAGATTATATAAAGTGGTATTTTGAGTTTAGGTAAATTTTATGAGGGGCAAGGAGGGGGGTGGTTTTTTATGTCGATAACAGCTGATTTGCCTGACAGAATGAAAGCGGCGGTTTTGAGAAAGCCTTTTGAGATCGTGCTTGAAGACAGGCCTGTTCCAGAGGTGGGGCCAGATGAAGTGCTCATAAAGGTTATGGCGGTGGGCGTGTGCGGTTCGGATGTACACTATTATGAAACCGGCAGAATCGGAAGGTATGTGGTAGAAAAGCCGATCATACTTGGGCATGAATGCGCCGGCATTGTCGCTGCGGTGGGAGATAACGTCACGCGTTTTAAAGTGGGTGACAGGGTAGCTGTTGAGCCCGGTGTTACCTGCGGTACCTGTGAGTATTGCAAGCAAGGACGGTATAACCTGTGCCCTGATGTGAAGTTCTTGGCCACTCCGCCGTATGATGGGGCGTTTGTTCAGTATTTTAAGCATAGGCAAGACTTTGTATTTCATATACCCGATCACCTGACATTTGAAGAAGCGGCCATGATTGAGCCATTTTCGGTAGGGATACATGCTGCCACCAGAGCGGGTATAAGACCTGGTAGTACGGTAGCCATATTTGGATTAGGGCCTGTGGGATTGATGGCAGTGGTTGCAGCCAAAGCCTTTGGTGCCAGCAGGATAATAGCGGTTGACCTTGAAGAAATTAGGTTGAAGGCTGCAAAGGAAGTGGGGGCGACTTTGGCGATTAATGCCAAGGAGGCTGATGCGCTCAAGGAGATTTTGGATTTTACAGATAAACGAGGAGTGGATGTGGCTATAGAAGCGGCAGGCCATCCCAAAACGCTTCAGGATGCATTGGCCAGTCTATGCCGTGGGGGAAAACTGGCTGTTGTAGGGCTGCCGGCCCAGGATAATATTCCTCTCAATGTTCCCGAAATCGCTGATAAAGAAGTAGATATATACGGGATATTTAGATATGCTAATACTTATCCCAAGGGGATTGATATATTATCTTCAGGTATAGCCGATGTAAGGTCACTTGTTACTGGAAGGTTTTCTTTGGCTCAAACTGCTCAAGCCCTTGAAGAAGCGCGTATTAACAAAGCAAAGCATATAAAGATCATGGTTTATCCTAATGAAATGTAAGATTAGGGCCATCCGACTGAGTTATATGGTCGGGTGGCCTGCCCATAATCAGGCTGTATTAGCAAGGCTGACTATTGGCGAAGGAATAAGAATGAATAGCGGATGAAGTTCGAAAATTTTGTTAAGGATATAAAGGGAAACAACTTTTTTTGTAGAATAAATCCATAGAAAGCTTCAAAGAGGAAAATTACTATAACAAAACGACAGGAGGGTTTTATCTATGGCTTATTTGCTTGGAATCGATATTGGAACTTCGGGGACCAAAACTGCGCTGTTTGACGAAAGAGGAAATACGGTGGCCAGCGCCACGGAAGAATATCCGCTTTATCAGCCGCAGATTGGCTGGGCCGAGCAGGAGCCGGAGGACTGGTGGAACGCAGCTGTTGAGACCATAAGGGAGGTATTGGCAAAGAGCGGAGTTAACCCCTCTGATGTTAAGGGTGTAGGCTTGACTGGTCAGATGCACGGGATGGTGCTTTTGGATAAAGAGGGTAAGGTATTAAGGCCTGCCATAATATGGTGCGACCAGCGCACTCAGGAGGAATGCGATCAAATAACCGAGATTATAGGGAAAGAGAGGCTAATTGAAATCACCGCTAATCCTGCATTGACAGGCTTTACCGCTTCCAAGGTGATGTGGGTAAAAAACCATCAGCCCGAGATATTTGAAAAGATAAACAAGATATTGCTTCCAAAAGACTACATAAGGTACAGGCTTACGGGCGAGTTTGCTACTGAGGTATCCGATGCCAGCGGGATGCAGTTCTTGGATGTGCCCAAAAGGACCTGGAGTCGGGAAGTAGTGGATAAGCTTGAAATTGATTTTAATTGGTTGCCGGCTGTGTATGAGTCGCCGGAGGTCAGCGGCAGGGTGAGCCAGCAGGCTGCACAACTGACGGGCTTACTTCCTGGTACGCCGGTTGTAGGCGGTGGCGGTGACCAGGCAGCCGGTGCCGTGGGCAATGGCATAGTCAAGCCAGGGGTTATATCTTCAACCATTGGCACATCCGGAGTGGTTTTTGCTTATATGGATCAGGTAAAGATAGACCCCAAAGGAAGGGTACATACCTTCTGCCACGCCGTGCCCAATACCTGGCACGTCATGGGCGTCACTCAAGGTGCCGGGCTATCGCTACAGTGGATGCGCAATAATTTTGGCGGTATGGAACGTGAGCTGGCTAAGTTTATGGGCATTGACCCCTATGTGCTTATGGACGCGGAGGCCGAAAAGGCTGTGCCAGGCTGCCAGGGACTTATATACCTCCCCTATCTCATGGGAGAGCGCACTCCTCATCTTGACCCCTATGCTAAGGGCGTATTTTTTGGTTTGTCCGCCAAGCACGGCAGAAATGAGATGATCCGTGCCGTCATGGAGGGAGTGGCGTATAGCCTCAGGGATTGTCTCGAAATAATTAAGGAGATGGGCGTAGAGGTATCCGAAGTACGAGCCTCCGGTGGTGGGGGAAAGAGCAAACTCTGGCGACAGATACAGGCTGATGTATTCAACAGCCCAATCACTACTATCAATTCCACTGAAGGTCCTGCCTTTGGGGCTGCACTACTTGCTGGTGTCGGAACCGGCGTCTACAGCAGCGTACCTGAGGCGTGCGAAGTGGCAATCAAACGGGTTGGAGTGCAGTATCCCATCGAGGATAATGTAAAGATATACAATAGATATTATGAGGTGTATAAACAGCTATATTATTCTTTAAAGGACAGCTATTTAAAGGTTGCTCAAATTGAACGCGAATTGAGTGGATTGGTGTAATTTGTAAGGCGTGCTGGGAGCTTTTAAGATGAGGTTAGTGGAAAGGTGGTTTCCTCGGACAGGACGTTGTGTTGTTGAGGGAATGCGGCTGGCCCTTTTGAATGCTATGTTGATGGGGCTGGGCGGTGTGGCCGTCTTTTTGCTATTCGAGGCAGCATTAATGCTAAGGAAGATAGGGGTTCCCATACCGTTGCCGGTATGGCTCGTGATGGTGATCTTGATTATCCCGTATTATGTACTGATGTTTCAGTATGGCAAGACTTTTGGTGCTTTAAGCACTTGTAAGAATGCCGTAGCCGGGTTTATAGTGGGATTGTTGGGCCAAGCGCCTTCTATTTTGTCGCTTGCCGTTACAATCAGCAGAGAATTATATAGGTATATTCATCCGGAGATATGGAGAGTCTTGTTTTTTATAATTACCATGGTAATGATTGTTGCACCCGTGATGGTGGGGCTTGGTTCACTGGATCGGCATGATAGAAGAGACACAACAAAAACAAACTATAAAAAAGATTAAAGGGAGCACTTGTTTGCTCCCTTTAATTTTGTTCTATTTTAAATTTGCTGATGGCTTGCATCAATTCCTGCGCAGCATAATTTAACTCTTCGGCATAAGAAGCCAATTGCTCTACTCCTGATAATTGCTCTTCCGTGGAGGCTGTTACCTCCTGAGATGAAGCTGCCGTTTCTTGGGATACAGCCGATATGTTCTGCATTGCTAATACTGCCTGATTCTTGTCATTTTCCATTTCGATGACTTCATGTATTATTTGCTCAACTCGGCCAGCTAACGTTTCAGCCGATGCCGCTATCTGTTTGAAAGCCGATATAGTAGCAACTACGGCTTCATTTTGTGATTTTACAATTTCTTCGGCATTTTTAGCTCGTTTGACGGTCTGGGCAGTCTGTTGTTGCGTGTTTTTGATAATAGTTGTGATCTCTCGTGTGGCAGCCATTGACTGCTCAGCAAGTTTCCTTATTTCATTGGCCACTACAGCGAACCCTCTGCCCATTTCTCCGGCCCGCGCAGCCTCTATTGCCGCATTCAAAGCGAGTAAGTTGGTCTGGTCAGCTATGTTGTCAATTACTTTAATTATTTTTCCTATGGCCTGCGAGTGCTGGTTGAGGTTGTCTATGTCTGCCAATATTTCATGGGTTATAGCGGTGGTTTGCTGGGCTTTTTGCTCTAGCTGTTCTACGGCATTAAGCCCTTGCTGAGTTAGATTTAGCGTTTCTTTCGATAGATGATTTATTTCCTTTGCATTCTCAGAGACGCTGTTGATTTTAGCGGCCAACATTTCCATTTTTTGTACGCCTTGTTCTGCATCTGATGCTTGTTCAGCTGCACCTTGAGCGATTTCTTGAACCGCTTTAGCAATCTCATGGGAAGATGCCGAAAGCTGTTGTGAGGTTGAGGCTACTGTATTTGAAGAATCTACCACTTTCTGTGCGAGAGCAGCAGTCTGCTGTATGAGCTGACGCATGTTAGATATCATGGAGTTAATGCTTCTTGTAAGGACGCCAAGTTCGTCCTTGCGCTTGGATACGGGATTTACCGTTAGGTCGCCCATGGCAACTTTTTCGGCAGCGTTAATGATTCTCACTATGGTACGGCCCATACTGTTGGACATATATAGGCCGACTATCAGTGCAAATATACAGGCAAACGCCATTAATAAAATAGTGGTTCTTGCAATTCCATAAGTAGCGGCCAGAAGCACCGAATTGGGTATAAGGCCAACCAAGGTATATCCCGTTTTTCCAATCCTGTTATAGATCATCAGCCATTTTTGGCCGTGATGGTCAACTTCTTTGTAGCCAGCAGGTTCTTCCGAAGAGATTATATCCTGATAAAAGTCGTGCTCTGTAATTTTGTGAGTGGTTACCGATTCTTCTTCATTTATCTGTTCACCGGTTTCTGAGCTTAAGGTATGGCCGTCGGGCCCAATTAAGTGAATTTCACCTCTTGAGCCCAGTTTTGCATTCTTCAATATGTCCATAATGGACACGTATTTCACGTCTATTACTAATACTCCAATGATGTTTCCGCTGGATAGGTGTTTTATAGCTCGAATGCCTGACATACAGTATTCGGTTTTGGTGGTAGCGCTGGTGTCCAATTCTGGATGACTGCCTCGCCATATGATTTTACCATTCTCTTCGATAGCGGCTTTATACCACTCTGCATTTTTTATGTCTTCAAAATTTAAACTGGAAAAAGAAACTTTTCCAGCAGTTATGCTGCGCCGTTCATCGATTAAAATGATTATGCTATCGATAAATTTATTGTTCATGGTATAGTTGCCCAATGTAGATTGAATTTTTTGTCTCATTTGAAGAAATTCATATGTATTTAATTGGTCATCTTTGATTAAAAAAAAGTCTTGGATATCCTTGTTGGTAAATATTTGCATGGATATTTCCTCAACGCTTGATAAAACAAGGCTGAAATACTGTGCCATCTGTTCCATGGTTTGAATGGTGGAATGGGCTGCTGTCTGCTGTATAGCCTTTTCCGCTTTGTCTTTAGAGTAATAACCCAGGATGGAGATGGGGATAATCATCATGAGAAACGCTGCTATCAGTTTATTGCTTATGCTGTTTAAACGAGAAAATTTTACAGTAGTCGATATGTTTGCCACAACCTTTGCAAGGGCTATTTATACCCTTGCGCTCCCTCCTTTCTGTACCCGTCAGTTTTTTTGCTTTTTGTCATATTTTGCTATAATCCTTATTAATATTTCTACATAAAGCACCAAAATCCTTCTTGGATTAAAAAAATATGAAAAAAGACCTATATTTAATTCGAAGATTCTTTTTACTGTTTTCGTTTTTGTGTATAATCTATTTTAAGAGTAGAAATTTTCTGAAAGGGTGTAGTTTTAAATGAATGCACAACAAAGGATTATGGTGGTGGATGATGACCCCAATATATGTCAGCTTATAAGGTTGTACCTTGAAAAAGAAGGATATCATGTAGAACAGTATCTTGACGGGATATCCAGCATTGAGGCGTTTAAAAATAACCCGCCCAATCTGGTAATATTGGACATAATGCTTCCGGGAATGGATGGCTGGGAGGTATGTAAGGAAATACGCAAGATAAGCGATATACCCATAATAATGCTTACAGCAAAGGGTGAGACTTTTGATAAAGTGTTGGGGTTGGAGCTAGGTGCTGATGACTATATAGTAAAACCGTTTGACCCCAAAGAATTGGTTGCTAGGGTAAAGGCTGTTTTACGTAGGTCAAGGGCATCGGGTATAAGAGAAAAGGTGGTGTCTTATCCAAATTTGACCATTGATATTGGTAACTACACTGTAGAGTACCACGGTAAAACTATGGAACTTCCTCCCAAGGAATTAGAACTCCTATATTTTCTGGCTTCGCACCCCAATAAGGTGTTTACAAGGGAACAGCTGCTGGATCGCGTATGGGGATATGATTTTTATGGCGATACCCGTACCGTAGACGTGCATATAAAGCGCCTTAGAGAAAAATTTGATAACCCTACCGATGTATGGCACATAAAGACGGTCTGGGGTGTAGGGTACAAGTTTGAGGTGAAATAGATGTTTCGTTCTATATTTACTCGCTTGATGGTCACATACTTTGTTATTATAGTTGTAACCATAATAATATTGAGTTTGCTTTTGTCGACTTTTTTTATGGATTATGCTTTTAACACCAAGGCTCGGGACCTCATAAGGGAAGCCCAGGAGCTTAACCCTTACATCGAAATGTACAGCATGGGCCTTATCGACCGGCGGTCATTGTATAGCTATTTTAAGGTCATAGATCGGTTTTTAAATACCACTATATGGGTAAGTGACGGGCTTGGATATATCTGGATTGTCTATAGCCCTTCCAAAGAGGACCAGGAAAGATGGCAGGAACAAAAACTCACAGAAGAAGAGTTTATCCAGATATTGAAGGGAAATATCATCACCAAGACTGGCCGTTTCGGAGGACGCTTTGATGTACCAGTTTTGACTGTAGGGGTACCTTTAAGGATCAATAACAGAATCAGGGGGGCAATATTCCTTCATTCTCCAGTAGAAGGAATAAAGCGTACTTTATATGATATTTACAAAAACATATGGTGGGCTGCCTTTATCTCGGCAGGTCTATCGGTAATATTGCTTTATTGGATGTCGCGCCGTATATCAAATCCGTTGATACAGATGAATGAAATTTCTCGGGAATTTGCTCAAGGGAATTTTAAACGGCGAGTCAAAGTGGTTACAAAGGATGAAATTGGTCAGTTGGCTGTAAATTTTAACGCTATGGCTGACTCATTGGAGAAGTTAGAGGATATGCGTAGGAGCTTTGTCGCCAATGTATCGCATGAGCTGCGCTCACCGCTTACTTCCATCATGGGCTATATTCAGGGGGTATTGGATAATACCATAAAGCCAGAGGACAGAGAAAAGTATTTGAGCATAAGCCTATCAGAGGCTCAAAGGCTCAGCAAGCTAATTGACGAGCTTTTGGACCTCACGCAAATTGAGTCTGGGCAATTTCCGCTTAATATATCGGTATTTGACATCAACGAGCAGATCAGACGCTCGCTTATTTCTCAGGAGGAGAGAATAAACCAGAAGGGTATAGAGGTGCAGGTGGAATTCCAGGATGAGCACTGCTGGGTGGAGGCCGATGCTGACAGGATTCAGCAGGTAGTCATAAATCTGCTGGACAATGCCATAAAATACAATCGCGAGAATGGCAAGCTTATCATAAAGACCTGGAAACACAGGGATAAAGTTTATGTAAAGATTCAAGACCAGGGGCCGGGTATTCCAAAGGAAGATATAGTGCACATATGGGAGCGGTTTTATCAGGTTGATAAGTCAAGAAGCGGTAAGGACAGGGGAAGAGGGCTAGGTCTCTCTATTGTAAAAAAGATTATAGAACAGCACGAGCAGAATATATGGGTCAACAGCCGGGTAGGTGAAGGGACGGCATTCATATTTTCACTGAAGGCGGCGAAAAAGCCCGATAGACTTCCGCGGTAAAAATAATTGTTTACAAGATGTTCATATTTTGTTAAAAAAGAGAGTTTATAATTAAATTGCAAAGTAAAGCATTAATCTTTAGTAACGAGGGGGTGTAAAACATGAGAGAATTCTACGAATTTGATGAGCAGCAATATCAAGGTAAGGGTAGAATATGGAAATATATCGCAGTAGCGATAGTCTTTGCATTGTTGGGCGCCATTGGCATGTATTATATGCTGCCCTACATCAGCGATAAGTATTCCGATAAGGCTGTTGTAACGCCAAAGGATCAAGAGCAAAAGGTTGCTGGCAATGAGCAGGCTAACCAGGATAAAGACAAACAGCAGCTCCCCGAATTGGGATATAAGGGGGATTTATTTATCACATCCGATAATCCGGTAGTGGAGATTGCTGAGAAGGTTGGTCCGGCCGTCGTCGGCATAACCAATAAAAGCATTATAACCTACAGGGACTGGTTCTTTGGCGATGTGTACATGCAGGAACAGGAAGGCTACGGTTCAGGTATAATAATTAGCGATGAAGGGTATATAGTCACTAATGCACATGTGGTAGAAGGTGCAAAGGAATTATATGTGGTGTTCCAGGGAGAAAAGCAGGTGCCAGCTCAGCTTGTTGGAATGGATACTACCAGCGATGTAGCTGTTGTAAAAGTCGATCCGCAGGTATTTAAAGAGGTTAAATACGCCGTAGCAAAGCTGGGAGATTCCGACAAGGTTCGTCCTGGTGAGCTGGCGGTAGCCATTGGTAATCCGCTGGGCCACGACCTTGCAGGTACCATAACAGTAGGAGTGATAAGTGCTGTAAACCGTACCCTGGTAGTTGACCAAAAACCCATGAAGCTTATACAGACCGATGCGGCTATAAATCGCGGAAACAGTGGCGGAGCTCTGGTCAATGCCAAGGGTGAAGTCATAGGAATGAACACCCTTAAAGGGAGTGGAGCAGAAGGTTTAGGCTTTGCCATACCAACCAACGAATTTTTGCCTATAGTAAAGGAACTAATACAGAAAGGCGTCGTGGTAAGGGAAGATGACAAGCCGGGTATTGGAATTTGGGGGCAGGAAATTACTGCTGCAGATGCTAAGAGGCTCAATTATCCTCAAGGGATACTAGTAAGAGCAGTGGTGCAAAACGGAGCTGCTGCAAAGGCTGGAATTCAGCCTGGCGATGTGATCATAGGTTTCAACGACAAGCCCATAAAGACCTTCCAGGAATTGAAGGATGCCATAAACCAACATAAAGTTGGAGACATAGTGAAGATAAAGATATGGCGTGATGGCAAGGAGTTTACACTTCCTGTAACTCTTGAGCCGTTACGAGAAGAATAAAGCGCCCTCTGCGGGCGCTCTTTTCATTTTCACCAAAGGTCACTTGTAAAACCTCCTTTTAATACCGATATACGTATTTGGCTAGTATACGGGGCATGTCTTCATAATTTCCCCATCTGTTTCCAAATATCCTTACTTTATTGCCGAGCCTGATGGATAAATTGCCCCAGTGTTCCACATACACCATCTGAGGAGAAGGACCATTGGCAGAGACATCAATGGTGAAGATGTTTTTGTCTCCCAGTGCAATTATATCCTTCACAACTCCTTCAAGTACAAATATCCTGCCATTGTGTAGATCCGGATTGGACTTTAGCTGAGCATAGTCAAATGCCCAAGCGCGCCTGGTGTATTCCCCTTCGCTTATCTGGCGATCAATTACTAGATTTATCTTTGCGTCATCTTTTCCCTCCACATGAGCCGTTATGGTGCATGGGGTGTATCCGGGGGCAGCAGCCCTCACATATAACGTAAAATTGCCGGTTTCCGGATCAACGCTGGGCTGTGACCTTGGCTCAAGGCTGACTTCCAGCTCGGCCTGTGGATGGGTGGTACCGGTAATTTTTGCCCATTCATCGGTGGTCTGTACGGGTATTGATTGATTTATGATTAAGGGGACTTCTGAAACCTCTCTTTTCAGAACTATGGTTCGTATGTGATCCGCATATCCTCGTTTGGATACCTTGATTTCGTATATGTTTTCAGGAGCGTTTGGCACTTCTATATCCTTTTCAAGCCTGCCTTCCTGGTCTACAAGGTCACTGTAGTTGTTACCGTTTATAAACACCTGGGAACCTGGTTCTACCTCAAGTATTATTCGGTATTTTTTCCCTTCGACTAAAGCCTCGCCGGAGGCTGGCTGAATCAATGTCAAAGGAGATAAAGGCGTCTTTAGCGTGAATTCCACCCTTTTCTTTGATTCAGGAAGCCCTTTCCCATAGATTGTGATGTCAAGCTGAACCTTGACCTCGTCCTCATCCTTACCCTGAGAGAAGTAAGAATAAAGAAAGGCGTCTTCATACACTATTTCCGCTTTGCCGTCTACTACGGGATATACTTTGTCCAGTGCCTCTACTTTTTCTCCATTGCTGGTATTTACCACAATCCTGTGGGCAGGCTTCCCATCAATGGTTGTAGCATCCACAAATGTAGAAGCGATGATCCTGGAGCGGTAGGTATCAGTTTTGCTGTGTGACCTCCAAATTTGGTCTACGATTATGTAGCTTATAAATAGGAGCGTAGCAAGAAAGATAATAGTCGTACAGATTTTAACTACGTTTTTAGCAAATGAAGAGCTTCTGTCTTTACGATGTCGCCTTAAGGGGAACTGCTGGGTGTAGTCGGGTTCTTCAAAAAGCCAACCTAAGTCCTCGTCCTCCCATACATTTTTATTATTGGCTTTAAAAAGGTCAAGGCTGAGGTCCTGTTCGGGCATTTTTTCATCCATTGATGATTGCTCGAGCTTTTCTTTATTATTAGATTTTATTTCTACTTCATCAACTATAAGCTTGTATCCGCAGTAATAACAGTAACGATGGTAATAATTATTTCTGGTGCCACAACTTGGACATATCATTTGTCAACCTCCTCTCCCCTCAATAAAAAATTCGCAGTTTTTAACAAAAATCCTTCCGTTTCGATAAAAATTTTAGAATGGATTTGAGGGCCGTGGGGGGTTTTAAAGTATACAAAATCATGTTAAAATTAATTAAAGATGATTTTACAAAGGGGGATTAGGCTGATGATGGATTACTTCCATGAGGAGTCGGTTACCAAGATTAATGCCGGTTTAAATTCACTGATTTATGTTATATGCTATATAGGTATGGTTATATTTGCGCTTTTTGCCGTACAAGGCCTTATGACTATATTGAACGGCGTTATAAGTATACCATCCATAGTAATTACGCTGATATGCGGAGCGCTGGCATACGGGTGTTTTGTCTTGAAGAATAATCAGAGAATCGAATATGATTACACATTTACCAATGGGATACTGGATATCGCTAAAATCATTAACAACAGCAGAAGAAAAAAGCTCCTTTCAGTAGATATAAGGGAATTCGAGGTGATTGCGCCTATAAGCGATGAAGGGTTTAAGCGAATGTTGAACCACAAGGGGATCCAGAACCGGTACAATTATTTCTTAAATCCAGGTCCTAGGCTTTACTATGGCGTATTTACCCATGATGGCGTAAAATCCATGCTGGTATTCGAACCCAGTGATAAGATGTTGGAGCTCTTCAAGATATTCAACCCACGAAATGTTAAAACTAAATAGCCCAATGTAGGTACTAAAAAATCCCCTTGTTTTGCAGGGGATTTTATTTTGTTTCTGGTATATTCCCTTGTAGTAATACCGTTGAAAGGGTAAAATAATGGTTGATTGAGCCAAGATATGAGGAGGCATGGTACTGTGGAGCATGAAATCTACTTAGACAATGCGGCTACTACACCTGTTTACCCGGATGTGGCTCGAGCGGTTATGAAATGCATGATTGAGGATTTTGGCAATCCGTCTTCACTACACAGGATGGGATTGCGGGCCGAGAGAAAGCTTAAAGAAGCTAGGGAAAGGATCGCTTCAGCGCTTGGCGTAGATGCTGACGGCATTTTTTTCACCTCGGGCGGAACTGAAGCTAATAACTTAGCCATCGTAGGGACAGCCCTGGCTAGAAAGCGTGAAGGCAGGCATTGCATTACCACCCAGATTGAGCATCCTTCGGTATTGAATACGTTTAAATACCTTGAAAAGGAAGGATGGGAGGTAACCTACCTTCCAGTCAATAAAGAAGGGGTAATTTCGCTTGATGACTTAAAAAAAGCCCTACGCCCTGATACTGTGCTGGTGAGCATAATGCACGTAAACAACGAAATCGGCTCTATACAGCCGGTTAATGAGATCAGTAACCTGTTGAAAACCCATGGCAATGCCCCTGTTTTTCATGTGGATGCTGTCCAGTCGTTCGGTAAGCTCACCTTAAAGCCGGCCCAATGGGGCATTGACCTGTTATCGATAAGCGGGCATAAAGTCCATGCACCTAAAGGGATAGGTGCGCTTTATATAAGAAAAGGGGTAAAGATACATCCTCTCCAATGGGGTGGGGGCCAGGAAAAAGGGGTAAGAAGTGGTACCGAAAACATGCCGGGAATTGTTGGGTTTGGCGAGGCGGTGCGCTGGCTTGAAGAAGTTGACAGGGATTATCTGTACAGGCTAAAGGGCATTCTGGTAGCTGAGCTAATTGAGAGGGTACCTTCGGCGGTAATCAATGGGCCCTCGCCTGAGAAGGGAGCGCCGCACATTTTGAGCGTGAGTTTCCCAGGCATAAGAGGGGAGGTCATGCTGCATGCCCTGGAAGAAAAGGGCGTGTATGTGGGGACCGGTTCGGCTTGCTCTTCAAAGAAAGGCCATGTGAGCCACGTGCTTGAAGCTATTGGCTCCCGAAAGGATATAGCCCAAGGGGCTATAAGGATCAGCTTGTCGTACCTCAATACCGAGGATGACGTACGCCGGGCTGCTGGGCTTATACAGGAGTGCGTAAAAGAACTGGAGGGGTTTGTGAGGAGGTAGATAGAGTGGAGAGGGTTGCTTTGTTGCGTTACGGCGAGATACACTTGAAGGGCCTAAACCGCCCTTATTTTGAAAGGGCGCTGTATAACAATATAGTTAGGGCTTTAGAACCCTATGAAGGGGTAACGGTAAGGAAGGCTGAGGGAAGGTACTATGTAGAAAACATAGGGGATAACCCCAGGGTTTTTGACAGCATAGCCAAGGTCTTCGGTATAATTTCTTTCAGTCCCGCATTGAAAGTCGAAAAGGATATTATATCCATCCAGAAAGCGGCTGAAATGCTGCTGCGACAAGCAATTGAAGGTAGAAGTGCTGCTCAAGAAGGGCCTTTTACTTTTAAAGTGGAATCCCGGAGGTCTGATAAGAGCTTTTATCTGAACTCTATGGAGCTAAGCCGTAAAGTGGGGGGCTATCTTCTAAAGCGCATTCCCAACTTGAAGGTGGATGTTCACAATCCCATGGTGATGGTCAACATTGAGGTCAGGGAATGGGCATATGTGTACTGCCAAACTATTCCCGGAGCTGGCGGTATGCCGGTAGGTACCAATGGGAAAGCGGTATTGCTGCTTTCAGGTGGTATTGACAGCCCGGTAGCAGGATGGATGATAGCTAAACGTGGCGTTGAGATTACCGCTGTGCACTACCACAGTTTCCCATATACCAGTGAGCGCTCAAAGGAGAAAGTGATTGAGTTGTGTAGGATTTTGAGCCAGTACTGCGGCGAAATAAAGCTGCACGTGGTGCCTTTCACCAAGATACAGCAGGAGCTGTATCAAAAATGCCCTCATAACATGCTTACCATACTCATGAGGCGCTTCATGATGAGGATAGCCGAGATGGTGGCCCATAGGGAAGGTGCCAAGGCATTGGTCACGGGGGAGAGCTTGGGCCAGGTTGCCAGCCAAACTCTGGAGAGCCTTTGTGCTACCAATGATGCGGTTTCTATGCCGGTATTTAGGCCACTTATAGGGATGGATAAGATAGAGATCATGGACCTTGCAAAAAGAATAGGAACATACGAGACTTCGATTTTGCCTTATGAGGATTGCTGTACTGTGTTTGTGCCAAAACATCCTGTTACGCGGCCTAAATTAGAAAAGGTGAGGGAAGCTGAAAAGCTGGTGGAAGGCGAAAAGCTCATCGAAGAAGCGTTGGCAAACATAGAAGTGCTGAATGTAAAGGGGTGATGAAGGAATGCAAAATCGGTCACAGCTTGAGAACATTCTGCGCAGGATTGATGGCAGGGGTTACAAGGCCTATAAGGATATAGAAGGCGTTTATGACTTTGGCAGTTTTATTTTACATATTGACCACGTACAGGGCGACCCATTTGCTTCGCCCTCCAGGATCAGGGTGGTAGTGCCTCAAAAGGTGGCGGGTTTTCCGCAAGGCCTGTATTCGTCAAAGCCCAGAAGAAAAGGCCTGGAAGATTTTCTTACCCGCCAGATCTCCAAGAACATTGCTAAAATTGTGAAGGGCAATAGGGGAACCGGGAAGAGCGGACAGATTTCAATCATTTCGGTTGGACAGGAGATTTTATATCGAACTTCTGTGTTGGTCAGTGACCAAAGCGTTGAGGCACGACTGACCATGGGACTCCCAGCTCGTGGTAGAACGGTGCTGGCAGGTCAGGCAATGGAGATGTTTTTCGACGAACTACCGCGATTGGTGGAACGATCGCTCATATACAAAAATTTGGATAGGGAAGCGCTGCTGAAGCATGTCAACCTTGCGGAGGACCAGTGGGTGCTGCGCAATAAGATAAAGGAGATGGGCTTGGTGGCTTTTATTGCCAACGGTTCCATCCTTCCACGGCGTAGCGGAGTTGACGACCGACCGATGGAAAATGGAGCGGTGCCTTTTAAATCTCCTCCCGAACTGGAAGTCATGGTGGAACTCCCCCATGCAGGAAAGGTGTGGGGAATGGGAATCCCTAAAGGTATAACGCTTATAGTAGGTGGTGGTTATCACGGAAAATCCACCCTTCTTCGCGCCATTGAACGCGGCGTGTATGACCACATACCCGGCGACGGAAGGGAGCTGGTGGTCACAGTTGAAGATGCCGTCAAGATCAGGGCAGAGGACGGCAGGAGAGTAGAAAAGGTGGACATAAGCCCCTTTATCAACAACCTTCCCAATGGGGAGTCTACCAAGGCTTTTTCAACGGAGAATGCCAGCGGCAGTACCTCACAGGCGGCTAATATCATGGAGGCCTTGGAAATTGGGACTTCACTGCTTTTAATTGACGAGGATACCAGCGCTACCAATTTTATGATCAGGGACGCGCGCATGCAAAAGCTGGTACATAAAGGCTCAGAGCCTATTACGCCTTTCATCGACAGGGTAGAGGACCTGTATGAGCAGCTTGGCGTGTCTACAATTATCGTGGTGGGTGGTTCGGGGGATTATTTTGATGTGGCACATAGGGTTATAATGATGGAGCAATATGTACCTAAGGATGTTACTGCCAAAGCCAAGGAGATTGCCCAGGAATACAGGACCGATAGGAAAAAAGAGGCTGGCGGGCAGCCAATTCGGGTGACCCACAGGATACCGCTTCCATATAGCCTTTCGCTCAAAGGCCGAAAGAAGATAAAATCCCGCGGATTGGACAATATACAATATGGGAACACCAACTTGATTTTGGACGATGTGGAACAGCTGGTAGACGTAAACCAAACAAGGGCCATTGGAGATATAATTCGCTATGCGATGGAAAATTACATGGATGGGAAGACCACTTTGAGGGAGGTCATTCAAAAGGTGCATAGGGATATAGAGGAGAAGGGGCTGGATGTAATATCGCCTTTTGAAGGGCTTCATCCGGGGGATTATGCGCAGCCCCGCCCCCAGGAGATTGGCGCCGCCATAAACAGGTTGAGGGTACTAAAGGTGAAACAGGAGGACACAAGGTAAAGGGACTGGTTTGAATAGTAAAAAAGGGGTATTGTAAAAGGAAAGTTTTAGTGCTACAATAAAGTCAAAGTAAGTCAAAGTATAGATTTGCCTTGATGGATTCAAGGAGGAATATCGCTATGGAATACAAGGACTACTACAAGATACTGGGTGTATCCAGGGACGCTACCCAGGAGGAGATAAAGAGAGCCTATCGCCGTTTAGCCAAGAAGTATCACCCTGATGCCAATCCTGGAGATAAAGAGGCCGAACAGAAATTCAAGGAAATAAATGAGGCTTACCAGGTGCTAGGGGATGAGGAAAAGCGCAAGAAATACGATACGTTTGGCCAGTATTACGACTTTCAAAACGGCATGAACTTTGACCCGGCCGATTTCGGATGGCAAAGGAGGACATATACCGCCGGAGGTAGCGGGTTTTCGGATTTCTTTGAGATGTTTTTTGGCGAGAACGGTTTGGACCTGGACAGCATTTTAGAAGGGTTTGCCAGACGAGGCGGTCCGTTTAGCTTTTCAGGGCGTTTTTATAATACCGCTACCGCTCAGAAGGGGCAGGACGTAGAAACCGAGGTTGAAGTGGATTTAGAGCAGGCATTCAATGGAGGTGATAGGATATTATCAATTCGTAGCCGTGACGGTTCGGTAAAAAGGATAAGGATGAAGATACCGGCTGGCGTTCTTGATGGTGATAAGATAAGGTTGAGGGGCCAGGGTATAGACGGCGGTGACCTTTTAGTGACCGTACGCCTTAATCCAGGAGAGGGCTATGAGCTTCAGGGCCTGGACCTTATAAAGGATTTGCCTATACTTCCTTGGGAGGCGGCGTTAGGTACGACGGTAACTGTAAAATCTATTGATGGGCAAAAGTTTTCTATAAAGGTCCCGGCTGGGTCATCAAGCGGTAAGAAGTTGAGGATTCCTGGGAAGGGATACAAAGATAGAAAAGGCAACAGGGGAGACCTGTATATCAGGCTTAAGATTGTTATACCTGAACACTTGACACCAGAAGAGGAGAGGCTCTATGAAAGGCTAAAAGAGGTTTCTCAGTGGAATCCAAGGGGGAATGAGGAATGATCAACCCGGAAAAGTTTACTCAGCGCGCTCAAGAGGCGTTGATGGAGGCGCAAAAGCTGGTTATTGACAATAATCAGCAAGAGCTGGATACGGTACATCTTCATTTGGCGCTGGTAGTACAGGAGGATGGCCTTATCCCCAGGATGTTGAAGGGCATGGATGTGGACGTCGATTCATATATCCGTGATTTGAGGGACGAGGTTGAAAGGCGTCCCAAGGTCATGGGCAATGTTTACCCCTATGCCAGCCTGCAGTTTAATCAAGTCTTGATAAGAGCTGAAAAACAGGCAAAGGAATTTAAGGATGAGTATATAAGCGTTGAGCACTTGTACCTTGCTATACTAGACGATACCAGCTATTCTACCAAGAGAATAATCAGCCGCTACGGTATTACCCGGGAAAAGTTTTTAAGAAAGCTGGCAGAGGTCAGAAAAAGCCAGAGGATAACCAGCCAGAATCCCGAAGAGACCTACGAGGCATTAAAGCGTTTTGGCCGTGAGCTGGCGGAGGAAGCGCGCAAAAATAAGCTGGACCCGGTCATAGGGCGAGATGAGGAGATCCGCCGGGTGATACGCATACTCAGCCGTAGGACGAAGAATAATCCCGTGTTGATTGGTGAACCAGGCGTAGGGAAAACCGCAGTGGTAGAAGGCCTTGCACAACGCATACTCAAAGGGGATGTGCCCGAGTCGTTAAAGAATAAAAAGATATTTGCCCTCGATATGGGTGCATTGATTGCTGGAGCAAAATACCGCGGGGAATTTGAGGAAAGGCTAAAAGCGGTACTCAAGGAAATAGAGGACTCTAACGGCGAGATAATACTCTTTATTGATGAGATCCATAACATAGTGGGGGCAGGAAAGGCAGAGGGAGCAATGGATGCTGGCAATCTGCTCAAGCCCAAGCTGGCCCGGGGCGAGCTCCATTGTATAGGTGCCACCACTATAGATGAATACAGGAAGTACATCGAAAAGGATGCTGCGCTTGAGCGAAGGTTTCAGCCGGTGCTTATAGAGGAGCCAAGCGTGGAGGATACCATATCCATATTGCGGGGTTTAAAGGAGAGGTTTGAAATCCATCACGGGGTTAGGATAAAGGACAACGCTTTGATTGCCGCTGCTGTGCTGTCTCACCGGTATATCACTGAGCGTTTCCTGCCTGATAAGGCCATTGACTTGGTGGATGAGGCTGCTGCCATGTTGCGTACCGAGATCGACAGCATGCCAGCAGAGCTGGATGTAATAACACGGAAGGTCATGCAGCTGGAAATTGAAAAGGAGGCCCTGAAAAAGGAGGCTGATGAGGCTTCAAAACAGCGACTTGAAAGCATAATGAAGCAAATAAGTGAACTTAAAGAGAAGTCAAGTGCTATGGTGGCTCAGTGGGAGATGGAAAAGGATATAATTCGCAGGATTAAGGAGATAAAGCAGGAGATTGAAAATGCTAGAGCGCAATTAGCGCAGGCAGAAAGGCAGTATGACCTCAACAAGATGGCCGAGCTGCAGTACGGTGTCCTGCCCAGGCTGGAGAAAGAACTTGAAGAACAGAGAATAAAGCTGGAGTCTTTAGACTATGATAAGCGACTGCTCAAAGAGGAGGTAACTGAAGAGGAGATTGCACAGGTGGTTTCTCGATGGACGGGGATACCAGTAGCACGGCTTATGGAAAGCGAGAGGGAAAAGCTTTTGCGCTTGGAAGATACGATGCACCAGAGGGTGATAGGGCAGGATGAAGCCATAAGGGCTGTGGTCAATGCGGTGATACGGGCCAGGGCGGGCCTTAAAGACCCCAAGCGTCCCATAGGCTCGTTCCTGTTTCTGGGCCCTACGGGGGTTGGTAAGACTGAAGTGGCCAAAACCTTGGCCAGCGTGTTGTTTGACACAGAAGACAATATGGTGCGGATCGATATGTCAGAGTACATGGAGAAATTTTCAGTCTCTAGATTGATTGGTGCACCGCCGGGCTATGTTGGATATGAAGAGGGCGGCCAGCTCACCGAAGCGGTGCGGCGTAAGCCATACTCGGTGGTGTTGTTTGATGAGATCGAGAAGGCTCATCCCGATGTGTTCAACGTTTTACTGCAGTTGCTTGATGATGGGAGGTTGACTGATAGCCAAGGACATACGGTGAACTTTAGGAATACTGTCGTTATAATGACCTCTAACATCGGAGGGCATATATTGATGGAGCGCCTTAAAGACAAAGGCGATATAGATAAGAATACAAGGAATATGGTGATGTCTGAGCTTAAAAAATACTTCCGTCCTGAGTTTTTAAACCGCATAGATGAAATTGTATTGTTCAAGCCTTTGAGAAAAGATGAGGTTAACAAGATTGTGGATTTAAGGTTCAAGGAAATACAAGAGAGGGTGAGAGAAAAGGGAATAGACCTTATGCTGACACAGGCTGCCAAAGAGTTCATTGTAGAGCGAAGCTTTGATCCGGTATATGGAGCCCGTCCGATAAAGCGCTTTATGGAGCATACCATAGAGACTGAGCTGGGATGGAAGATAGTTGCAGGAGAGCTCCATAGCGGTCATAGGGTAACCATAGATGCTCAAAATGGGCAGCTGATATTCAATGTGGAAGACAAGCTCAATGCAGTCATCACTGCGTAGGAAAGTAAATATAAATAAAAAAGCCCATAGCATGAAAAATTTCTTCAACGCTATGGGCTTTTTGTTTTAAACGCTTAAGTTTTGCATGATGAATTTGTATATCTCGGGAGCTTTGGTATCCCAATTATTGCAAATGACCCTTGCCTGTTTGCTGTCGGTTACGCTCAATTTCAGCTCAATGAGCGTGAGGTCGTTTTCCATTACTTTACATGTAACTTGATAGTCATCTGGAGAGATCCGCTTGTATTCGGCTACTATTTGGTTTTCTCTTTTGAATCGGTTTCGGTTTTGCACGGCAAAGGCCTCTATCGATTCACGAAGCCAGTCCGGAATGCGGTTTTCGAACAACTTTAAAGCCCTCACACCGACGGGGGTGAGGCTGTAAAAACTCTTATGACCGGTATCCAAGCAGCTCACATGTTGAGAAGATACCAGCTCTCCCAACAGTTGTTGCAAATCAAAATAGTTCATTACGTTATTTTCTAAAAAAAACTGGGTAATCTGGCTGTTAGTGAGAGGTATATCTAAAGATTTTAGATAATACAATATTGATAATTTATTTTCAGCCAGGTGGGCAGCTTGGTCCGGCATTTCTTCACCTCAGATTATGTATTCCTTTATCTCTTCCAGGAAATCATCACAATCATCGGAATATACTTCTACCGTCACGGGCTTGCTGAGGTCAAGGCTGAAAATGCCAAGGATGGATTTTGCATCAACGACATATCGACCTGAGCGGATGTCTATCTCATAAGGATATTTGCTGACGATGTTGACAAACTTCTTCACGCTTTCGGCCGTGGTCAACTTTATGTTTACAGTTTTCATAGCGTTCATCCCCCTTCATTGTATTCTAACCTTAGTATATAACATTTTTAGTATCAAGGCAATAGCCTATTTACATAAATTTTACAGCTGTTCTATAGCCGTGCAAATTTTGTTGTTATATTTTTTCAAGTGTTAAATTGCCTTGTCGTATATCATATTTTAACAAAAAGGGATATGAGTCCATATCATTATAAAAGCCAAAATGTTAGTCAATAATATATAAAATGATGGTGCATTAATTTTTAGGTTTAAGGAAGGAGAAGATGATCGGTTGAAAATAGGGCTCCCCAGAGCATTGCTGTATTACAATTACTATCCGTTATGGCATGCTTTTTTTGAAGAGCTAGGCTGTCAGGTGGTTACCTCTTCAACAACTTCAAAGTCTACATTGGACAGAGGAGTGATGAACTGCGTTGATGATGCCTGCCTACCCATAAAATTGTTTCATGGCCATGTTGTAGACCTTATAGGAAGGGCTGATGCTGTATTCATTCCTAGATTGGTCAGCATATGTCCGGGGGAATATATATGCCCAAAGTTTATCGGTTTGCCGGAGATGATAAAAAGCTCGATAAAAGGATTGCCAGAGTTATTGGTGCTTAATTATAATGCACATCGTAATCACAAAGATGTTCATAAACCTTATATAGAGCTAGGGAAAATTATAGGAGTCAAGCCTTCTAAAGTGATGTTGGCTTTGCAAAAAGCCACAGAAAAACAGCAGGCTTATGAAATGCTTTTGAGAAAAGGACAAACGCCTCTCGATATATTAAAGGGAAGGAAATACAGTAAAAAAGAGGAATGTAAAGGAATCATAGGCCTTATAGGACATCCTTATTTGCTGTACGATGAGTTTATCAGCATGGGCATCATATCCAAGCTCAGGAACAGGGGATATGATGTTTTGGTACCCGAAAACATTGAACAATCCCAGATTGAAATGGCGTGCTCTCAAATGCCCAAGAAGCTTTTTTGGAGTTATGGAAAAAAGCTGTTGGGTAGTGGTCTTACGATGTTAGAAGAAAAAAAGGTGGTTGGAATTGTATTTTTGTCCAGCTTTGGCTGTGGCATTGATGCTTTCATCGTAGAACTTCTTCAAAGGTATAACCACAGGCAGTATCGGATTCCAAGCGCATTGATTACCGTTGATGAACACAGTGGACAGGCAGGGTTTGATACTC
Organism: Caldicoprobacter guelmensis; assembly: GCF_016908415.1. Taxonomy (NCBI): domain Bacteria; kingdom Bacillati; phylum Bacillota; class Clostridia; order Caldicoprobacterales; family Caldicoprobacteraceae; genus Caldicoprobacter; species Caldicoprobacter guelmensis. The sequence goes on along the minus strand of NZ_JAFBDW010000001.1, from coordinate 478,990 downwards.
GGCTGGAGGCTTTTATAGACATGGTAGAATGGAGGGATGAGCGTGAAGGTTACGTTCCCCCATATGGGACAAGTATATTTGGCTATTAAGGGATTGCTTGATGACCTTGGTATAGAGGTGGTGGTGCCACCACCCATTACTGAGAAGACGCTTGAGATTGGTACCAAACTTTCGCCAGAGATGGCCTGCTTGCCACTTAAAATTAATATAGGGAACTACGTTGAGAGCATACAAAAGGGTGCTGATACCATTATAATAGCTGGAAGCTGTGGCCCCTGCAGGTTCGGCTATTACGGTGTGGTACAAAAGGAAATCTTGAAAGACTTGGGTTATGACGTGAACATGATCATTTTCGATCCACCCAACTCCGACTATGGGGTATTTATAGATAAAATTAAAAAGCTTGCTGGCAAAAATTCTTGGATAAGCGTAGCACAGGCTTTTAAAAGAGCATCGGCTATTGTAAAAGAGGCTGATGAGATGTTGGATATAGCCTTGAAAAAAAGGGCTAGGGAAATCAATAAGGGAGATGTCGATAGCCGGCTTAATTGTTTTGAACAAGAAGTGCTGAGTAGGCATGGCAATGATGAGATACTGGAGACCATTAGAAAGTATAAGGAGATATTGAGCCAAGTTGAGGAAAAATCTGATGTCTTGCCTTTAAAAATAGGGCTGGTTGGTGAGATATATACCCTTATAGAGCCTTATGTTAACCTCAATGTTGAAAAAAAGCTTGGTTATCTGGGGGTAGAAGTGTATAGGAGCATCACACTTTATGAATGGGTAAAGCTCCACCTTTCTCTGGATGTCAAATATAGGATGAGGCATAAGAGGATATTACGAAAAGCAGCGCCATACCTAAGTTTATGTGTTGGGGGGCACGCGTGGCAGACCATAGCCAATACCATATATTATTCTGAATGTGGCGTGGATGGGGTAATCCAGATAATGCCCTTTGGCTGTATGCCTGAGATTGTAGCAGAAAGCATATTACCCAGGGTTTACCAGGACTACGGTACACCTGTAATGACCCTTGTGGTGGATGAGATGACAGGTGAAGCCGGGTATTTTACTCGGTTGGAGGCTTTTGTGGATCTTTTAGAGCAAAAGAGGAGGGGCAGGGTAGATGGATATAAAGAAGGCCTTTTTGGGAATTGATGTGGGATCAGTCAGTATAAACGTCGTTGCCATAGACCAGGAAAACAACGTGCTGGGCAAGATATACGTGCGTACTGAAGGAAAGCCCATACAGATTTTAAAAAAAGCGATGGGAGATATGGTTTCGATGTTGCCTGCCAATGTTGAAATAATGGGTGTTGGCACTACCGGAAGTGGAAGGGAGTTGGCAGCGGTGGTGGTGGGTGCCGATGTGGTAAAAAATGAGATAACCGCTCATGGTATCGCAGCACTGACGTTTGTTCCTGATGCACGAACCGTTCTGGAGATAGGGGGTCAGGATTCCAAGATAATAATACTCAGGGATGGGGTGGTTTCGGATTTCGCCATGAATACTGTATGTGCAGCTGGTACCGGTTCGTTTCTCGACCGGCAGGCAGCACGCTTGAACATACCAATTGAGAAATTCGGAGAGCTTGCGCTTAAGTCCAAATCACCGGTCAGGATTGCTGGGCGGTGCGCAGTATTTGCCGAGTCTGACATGATACACAAGCAACAGATGGGGTGCAGGTGTGAGGATATCATAAGGGGGTTGTGCGAGGCTTTAGTCAGAAACTATTTGAACAATGTAGGTAAGGGTAAAGAAATTCTACCAAGAGTGGTCTTTCAAGGGGGCGTTGCGGCAAATGTAGGGATAAAAAAAGCGTTTGAAGAAGCTCTGGGATATGAGATAACAGTACCAGAGCATTACGACGTCATGGGGGCTTTGGGAGCCGCTGTCCTTGCCAAGGAGTACGTTACTACTAAAAGGGGATGTAATACGAAATTCAGGGGTTTTGAAGAGATACTTAAAAAAGAATTTACATCCCGGACCTTTGAATGTACTGAATGTACCAATTTTTGCGAAATAGTAGAGCTTATAGCTGGAGAAGCTGTAGCAGCCCGATGGGGTGGTCGGTGTGGAAAGTGGGCGAGGATCAACCAGCCAGCTCAAGAGAGGTTTGTTGTCGGGCAAAATTGAATATTATACTTGGCAGGAGAGATAATAAGTTATGCATGAGGTTAAATAAGGGAGGAAGTGAAATTATGGAAAATCGGGAATCGCCCAGCATGGAACAGAAGAGGTACGTGGCGTCGGTATGCCCTGAATACCGTTCTCGCATGGTGGCTTTAAGTGATAGTGTCAATGTAGAGGACCCTGTCGTAAGCTGTGAAGGGTGTATACATTGGAACAACGGTAGATGCGCTATATTTGATAAAGTGCTAGCTGGTATTGATCAGACTTGAAGGGAAAGATATGGACCTCGTTTGCCCTTTGTGCAATGGATTGATAATTGTAAGTGAGCTATGCGACAGATGTGGAGGTCCCATGGCTGAACAAGGGAAGATGGAGGATTACAAGGGGCCTTACAGCCCTTATGTCGATCACGAGAGCTTTTCTTATGACATGAACAAAAGCACAGCAATAGGGGACCATCTGTGTGTGCATTTGTTTTACTGTGAAAAGTGCGGTGCTTGGAAGCACAGGGTTGTTCCACCTGTGTTTTTTTGATCAGGAAACAGGGTCTGTATCTTGCGGAGCGAGAGAAAGCTCAAAATATAAAGATTTTATTCAGCGTATTGGATTTTATCAGAATTTTTCTATGTTATTTGGTTAATATTGTGTATTGAAATTCAGCAGAATTTATATTACTATATAACTGCGACCGGATGATGTATACTCATCCTGGGGTGTGCGAGAGTCTCTACCGGTTTTAACCCACGGAGATAATATGGGAGTCCGGAGTTTGGCTGACCGATGTCAGGCCATCGTCGAATGGAAGACAGAGGCAGTCAACAGGACACCCACCTGCTGAGAAGCGGGTTGTAAAATCGTAGAGAGACGGCATCGTGGGATGAGTATAGGCCCTCAATCTTTGAGGGCTTATGTATTTATAAAAAAATCTCTTGACATCCAGTTGAAATGTGGTATAATTTAATCCGCAAGTTGGTAAGATGGTATGGCGCTGCGGAATGGTGTAACGGTAGCACGTGTGACTCTGGATCACAAAGTCTAGGTTCGAATCCTAGTTCCGCAGCCAGTATATATGGCTCCTTCGTCTAGTGGCCTAGGACGCCGCCCTCTCACGGCGGAAACAGGGGTTCGATTCCCCTAGGGGCTGCCAGTTTTGTTAATCAAAAGGTAGACTGTAGAGCCAAAAGGCTGGACAGCCTATTTTTTATATTATCTAATATCGGAAAGCGATGACAGGGACTAGTAGGCCTTCGTATTTTCAAGAGAGCTGCCGGCAGGTGCGAGGCAGTAAATATGAGGGTTGAACCTCCCCCTGGAGCGCCAACCGAAATCCGAAAAAGGAGAGTAGGCTTGGACGGATGCCCACCGTAACAAGGGATAGGGTATGATTGTACCTGAAAAGAGAGGGTGAGGGTAATCTCTCACCAATTAGAGTGGTACCGCGGGAGGTAAGGCCTTTCGTCTCTAAACGAGGCGAAAGGCTTTTTTAATTCTTGATTGTCATTACGGATAACCTATTATCCAAAATAAGGGGGGCAGAGAGATGTCTATGATGGAGATTACAATGGGGCAGCTTCTTGATATGCAGGCAGAACGCTATCCCGACCATGAAGCGGTGGTTTATCCTTTTGAGAAGGTTAGGTGGACGTATTCGGAGTTTCGTGAAAAGGTCAACCAAATTGCTAGGGGATTGATCAGGATAGGTATAAAAAAGGGTCAGCACGTTGCGGTCTGGGCAACCAACGTCCCTGAGTGGTTGCTTGCACAGTTTGCTCTTGCAAAGGTTGGTGCTGTGCTGGTTACTGTCAATACAAATTACAAGATATTTGAACTGGAATATTTGCTGAGACAATCCGATAGCACAACGCTGATAATGACTAAGGGATTTAAGGATTCAGATTATGTAAAAATTATAAATGATTTATGCCCTGAGCTTAAGGATTGCCAACCCGGCAAATTGAATAGTGCTAAGCTGCCCTATTTGAAAAATGTAATATATATCGGTGAGGAATCTTATCCGGGAATGTACAATTTCAATGACCTTTATCGCTTTGCTGATGATGTACCGGTCGAAATGCTGAAGCAGGTAGAGGAATCTCTAAGCCCGCATGATGTTGTCAATATGCAGTATACTTCTGGTACTACCGGTTTCCCTAAAGGGGTGATGCTCACCCATTACAACATTATCAACAACGGCTCAGCTGTGGCTGATTGCATGAAGCTAACATATAAAGATAGGTTGTGCATACCTGTGCCTTTTTTCCATTGCTTTGGGTGCGTGCTGGGGGTGATGGCTTGCGTCACCAAAGGAGCCACGATGGTGCCTCTGGACCATTTCAATCCCATTAAAGTGATGGAGGCGGTGCAGGTTGAAAAGTGTACTGCTTTGCACGGTGTCCCTACCATGTTTATTTCGATTTTGGAAAACAGCCGTTTTAAGGAGTTTGATTTTTCAAGCCTAAGGACAGGCATAATGGCCGGGGCTCCCTGTCCTATAAATGTCATGCGCCGAGTGATTGACGAGATGAACATGAAGGAGATCACCATCGCCTATGGCCTTACTGAGGCTTCGCCTGTCATAACTCAGACCAGGGTGGATGACCCCATTGAGCTCAGGGTATCCACTGTTGGAAGGCCGCTTCCTGGAGTGGAAGTAAGAATAGTGGACCCAGAAACCGGCAAGGATGTTCCGCCCGGCGTGCCAGGCGAACTTTTGGCCAGGGGCTATGGCATAATGAAGGGGTATTATAAGATGGAAGAGGCCACTGCTGCGGCTATAGACAGCGAAGGATGGCTGCATACAGGAGACCTTGCGGTAATGGACGAAAACGGCTACTGTAAGATTACTGGCAGGATCAAGGATATGATCATTCGTGGAGGGGAAAATATCTATCCGAGAGAAATCGAGGAGTTCTTGTATACTCACCCAGCTGTAAAGGATGTACAGGTGGTAGGGGTTCCTGATGAAAAATACGGTGAAGAAGTCATGGCTTATATAATCCTTAAGGATAATCTTGAAAGATATCCTACCGAAGAAGAAATCATAGAATATGTGCGAAATGGCCTATCCAGGTTTAAATGCCCAAAATACGTTCGCTTTGTAGATGGCTTTCCTATGACAGCCAATGGGAAGGTTCAGAAATACAAGCTACGAGAGATGGCTATTGAAGAGTTGAAATTGCACGATGTAGCCCGCATTGAAACTGCATAAGACGGCATAAGCATGCCGGTCCCATCTTTGAATATTGTAGATGGGGCTTTTTTTATGATATAATGTAACCGAATGGACAGAAATTGTTAATGATTTGCTCAGATTGAAAAAACATGGTATGTTTTTCCCTGTTAGCAATCATTTATATGTAATTGGGCAGGTAAATTTGACCGTGTTCGATGTGCAGGCGTCTGGTTAAAAAGCGCATTTGTTAAAAATTAAAAAGAGGGGAAAAAGGTTATGGAAAGCATTATTGAATGTCTGGAGACAAATCCCATCATAGCAGCATTACCTCATACAGAGATGCTGCAGCAAGCGCTGGATTCAAGCGTCAACGTGGTTTTTCTGCTGTCAGGCAGCATATTGACCCTTCAGGATATTGTCGGTGAACTAAAAGATAAGGGAAAAAAGGTTTTTGTGCATATCGATTTAATTGAAGGATTGGGCAAGGATTTGGCTGCGGTCGATTTTATACAATACAGGATACAAGCAGATGGAATACTATCCACCAAGAACAATTTGCTCAAATACGGGAAGGAAATAGGGCTTATTACCGTCCAGCGCTTGTTTCTTGTGGATTCTAGATCTTTTGAAAGTGGCATTAAAATGGTTCAGAGTTATGACCCGGATTTTGTAGAAGTAATGCCAGGCATTGTTCCTAAAGCCATTGCTGAGCTTAAGCAAAAGATTCCACAGCCCATCATAGCTGGGGGAATGATCACATGCAAACAGGACATTATACAGGCACTGGGAGCCGGCGCAGTGGCAGTGTCAACCAGCAAGGTGGAGCTGTGGGAGTTATAAATCATAAGTATTGTGAGGGAAGATGATATGGGGGAGAGATATGTTATAGCCCTGGATCAGGGTACAACCAGTTGCCGGGCTGTGATATTTGACGGCCATGGCAAAATCGTGGGAAAAGCAAGCCAAGAGTTTAGGCAGATTTATCCTAGGCCGGGATGGGTGGAACACGATGCTGAAGAGATATGGGAATGTCAGCTGAACGTGCTTCACAAGGTATTGAATGCGACTGGTGTTAAAGCGGATGATGTTGCATCTATAGGTATTACGAATCAACGGGAAACTGTCGTTGTATGGAACAGGCATACCGGCAAGCCTATATACAATGCAATTGTGTGGCAGTGCAGGCGTACCGCTCCACTGTGCGATGAGCTAAAACAAAGGGGTTTAGAGGATAACATTAAGAAAAAGACGGGTTTAGTCATAGATGCCTATTTTTCTGCCACCAAAATCTGCTGGATATTGGAGAATGTCGACGGTGCCAAACAGATGGCACAGGCTGGGGAGCTGTTGGCCGGCACAATGGATACATGGCTTATATGGAAGTTGACAGGAGGCAAGGTATTTGCCACCGATTACACAAATGCCTCCAGGACCATGCTGTATAACATAAATGAGATGCGCTGGGATGAGGAGTTGCTGAAAGAACTGGATATCCCCCCGGCAATGCTTCCTGAAGTCAAGGAATCCAGCGGATTTTTTGGTATGACCGACAGCAAATTTTTGGGAAGGGAAATTCCTATAACGGGAGTGGCGGGGAGACCAGCAGGCTGCTCTTTTTGGTCAGGCATGCTTTGAAAAAGGCATGGTAAAAAATACATATGGTACAGGGTGTTTTATATTGATGAATACCGGCAAAAGCCGGGTTACATCAAACAATAACCTGCTTACTACCATTGCATGGGGCATCGGAGGAGAGGTCGAATATGCTCTGGAAGGCAGCGTTTTTATCGCAGGGGCGGTCATCCAATGGCTCAGGGACGAGCTGAAACTGATTGAAAATGCCGCCGAGAGTGAAATATGTGCTGGTAGAGTGGAAGATACCAATGGCGTGTATGTGGTGCCTGCCTTCGTGGGGTTAGGAGCACCTTACTGGGACATGTATGCACGTGGGGCTATTTTGGGCATCACGCGTGGGGTAAACCGTGACCATATAGTAAGGGCTGCTCTGGAGTCTATAGCTTATCAAACTGCGGATGTTATAACTGCTATGCAACAGGATGCCGGTATTCCGCTAAAAGCATTAAAAGTAGACGGTGGAGCGTGTGCAAATAACTTTCTTATGCAATTTCAGGCAGACATCCTTGGTGTACCAGTTATTCGGCCGCAAAACATCGAAGTCACTGCTCAAGGGGCTGCTTTTCTGGCCGGGCTTGGAGTAGGTGTATGGAAGGATAAAGAAGCTCTTAAAGCCCTGTGTGAGGAAGACAGGATATTTTATCCCGACATGGCTGCCGAAGAGAGGACCAAGAAATATGCTGGATGGAAGAAAGCTGTACAGCGCAGCATGAATTGGACAGATGCAAACTGACTGTCTTGTCGTTATTCCTATTAAGGGCGCTTAGGTGATAAGGGGTGGTGATAAACAGTTGTGTAGTTCCGTTTAAGAATGCTTCTCTATATACTGAGTGGATGATATTACGATATATAAAGTAATCTATATCGTAAAAAGAGGATTGGGGGGTATAAAAATATGGAATTTATGGAGGTAATATCAAAGCGGAGGGCTATTAGGAAGTATAAAAAGGACCCTATTCCAGATGTCATACTTCAAAAGCTTTTTTATACGTTGAGCCTTGCGCCATCGGGGAACAACCGTCAACCTTATAAGTTTTTATTCATCAAAGATGAAAAACTTAGGCGGGAGATTGTACAGCGTGCATGCCATCAAGAGTTTCTGTATGATGCTCCGGTTATAATGGTAGCATGCTGTGAACCCGGCAGGTCATTTGATACTGCCATTGCAGTTGATCATCTGGTGTTAGCAGCCACAAATGAAGGATTGGGTACATGCTGGGTTGGTTGGTTTGAGAGGGATGTGGTCAAAGAAATTTTGGGCATAGAACCACATATGGAGGTTCCCATATTAATTCCAATAGGATATCCTGACGAAAGCCCATCGGCCCGGCCTAGGAAAAGCTTAGATGAGCTGATTGAGGTTATATAAACGAAATGGCGAATGTTCCTCGAGAACATTCGCCATTTTAATCGGGGTTTGTGGCATCAGATAACCTCCAGGTAATCCCTATCGGGAAGTTCTGGGAATTTGGCTGTGGGGAGGGTTTGATACCAGTATGCTACTGACGCAATGTCATCCTGTAGAGGTAGATACCTTCCGCCAGATCTCCAGCCCAGTGCTTGTATGGTAACTCTGATGTCGCTTTCAAATCTTATGGGGTCCATAATGTGCCATCTGTAAAGCCCAAATCTCATCTGTGAACGGTAGAGACCATCAGGGCGAATGATTTGTGGTAAGCCCGAATATGGTGTGGTGAATTCCTGATATTGGTGTGTTTTTGGGTTTTCAAAGTTGTATGAACCGCCGAAATAATCCTCTGTGCCGGTGCCGCAGATAGTAGGATATTCGTCATCTCCGTCTATGTAGAATTTTACCTCTCCTTCACCCCACCAGCCGTTGTTGTTGACGCCCCAAGCCAGATAAGTGCCTACATAATGTCCTTTGCCTTTTACACCGTCCAATATGGTATACACCTCTTTATACGGGAGAGGATTTTTTCTGCGGAACTGCGCATGAAAATACGCCGCATCTTCAGGCACTTCTGTTAGGGTGTAGTCGATCTGGTAGTATAAAACCATCTCCTGAAGTCCGATGTTTGTCATGGTCATCTTGCATCTCTTTCTGAAGGGCATTTCCCAATAACAGTTAAAACCGCTGCCAGGATTCACACAAACGGCTAAGGAGGAAACCTGGGCGTATTCGCCCCACCCGCATGCAAAGAAGTCGCCTACCGGGCATTCCACTGACGGTATATCCTGATCGTCCCAGTATATTCTAAAGATGCTGTGGCGCCAATGACCTGTGGGAGTCATCCAAATGTGTTGTATGGCACCAGGGCCTTCGATGTCTGCCATCACAAATGTTTCGCCCGGCTGTATCTTCACAGCGGGGGAAATTTTCCAACCCTTTCCTAATTCCCTAGCGGCATGGGCTCCTAAACCTTCTTCCGCCCTTGCTCCACCACCCTTTTCACCTGTGAAGTTTTCGGGGCTTATGGAGCGGGTTTTGGCATTGGAGAGGCGAGAAAGATTACCCAAATGCATCCCCAAACCGTTAAAATATTTCACGAGGATCACTCCCCCTTGTATTTTTTACAAGGAGATTATATCATGCTTTTCCACTTTTTTAAACTCTTTTGTTTGTTAAAGTTTGGCTCCTGTATGAGAATTAAACCATGGAGTGTGATGCTTTTATTTTACTTTTTCCATGTTTTTAAGGAGTATTTCGCCTTTGAGCTTTACAAGTTGAAGGTCTTTTTGCTTGACTACCTGTGAGAAGTCCTGTATTGCATAATCGATTCTCTCGTTGAGCTCTTTATCTGGCTTTTGCATGCGGGTTTTGGCGGTCTGCCATGCCTTTTCCATATTACCTAATAACGCAGCGGCGTTTTCCCATTTACCGGCTTCGGCGTTGATCACGATTTCCTGTAGGTAGTATTTAATCTCCTTGATCTCGGGGGGGGCCTTGTGCCTGTACAGATTGAAAAATTGAGGATAATACTGGTATAGTCCGTTGGCGGCAACCAGCGTTTTTTCTTCGTTGCGCGCCATAATGGTGCTGGTGAGCGTGTTGAGCTGGTTTTCAAACCGAGATATTAGCACATCGGGAGCACCGTCTTTTTTTGCTTGAGGCTCATAACTGTTCCACAGCTCATTCAAGGCTTTGATTCTTCTCTCAAAATCTTGCCAGTTTATGGTTAGCTGAGCTTGCTGTACACCCTGATTTTGGCTCTTTTGTTGTCCCTGTTTTTGTTGTTCTTGTTTTTGAGGCCCCTGGTTAGACTTTTGCTGTTCCTGCTGGGATTTATTTCCGCCATTTTGTTTTTGAGAAGTGCTCGTTTGCTGTCGTATCATTTGGGCTCGCTGGTCCCTTATTTTTTGGATTTGCTGGATCATATTATTGGTCTCCTTTTCCATTTCGGTGAGGGCCGAGGGCGGATCTTTTTTTTGCTGTTGTTGATCGTTTTGTCCTTGCTGCTTGTTATCGTTTTGGCCCAGCATTCGTGAGCATGATGTCGAAGATAGTATCAAACATATTGTTACTGCTATAATCAACCACCTTTGCAGATTCATTTTTGGCATTTCCATCACCTCGGTTATTAGTATTTCCTTTGAATTTAAGTACATTCTTGATTTTGTTTTAAAATAAGCGAAGCAATACGGCTGTAAAATTGAAAAAGATATGATAAAATAATTTTTGCTTGTATTTAAGTTTGATAGATATTGTATTGTGATTTGTAGTCAAAGAGAAGTAATTTAAAGAAATGAAGATATTTTAGCGCATTTTTTAAATTTGGAGGCGCTTGGTTATGATTAAAACGCGTATTATAAGCAAAGAATACCCATTAAAGGGTATTCCTTTTATTTTAGGATTGCTCAGATGGTGTGCAAGGTAGGAGGAATATACGATTGATCATTGTATGGCAGTCAGATTTCAACCTAATGTTGCAATCCTTAATTCCATCCAATCAAAAGCTATCCAATCATCAGGATTTGTGGTAGACATATTTATGATTTCCACTCGATTGTTTCGCCTGAGACTGGGAATATTTAGGACCAATTCCCTCCAGTTGTCAAATATGCCTCCTGCCGGCCTTCCATGAACGAAGGGTACCCTACCATTGAAGACTGTAATGTTGTTGATTGTGATTCTTGCTGCATATCTGGATTCTGCAATATTATAATGATCGTCCAGTACTCCCCGGATTACCAGTTGTGCTTCTCTCAATCCAAAAAGCAATAGAGACGCTGGTATTTGGAAAGTCCATACTCCTCGAGTACCAGTATACAATATATCAGCATTGCCACTTGGATTACCGTAGTTAGGGAATCCTGTTAGCTCCTTAAATAGCGTAAGTCTGGTAACTGGCCTATTATCCGACAATACGGGTGGAGGATTCTGCAGAGGGAAATATGGTGCTTGGACTGTTGTCATGTTGGCTGTCTGATTATGCATGGTACCGGAATTGTAAGGATAATAGGCTAAATAGTCATTATCGATACCTGTACAAGAGTTGGGCATGCGGCTGTATACAAATGGATATCTATGATAATCTAACATTTGTTATTGCCTCCTTTGAATAAGATGGATATTATATTATTATGCATTATTTGGGAGTTTTGCCACATGACAGCTTGATATGGGGTTTAGTGCGATAGGCTTACTCTGTTGTTTGAAAGAAAGTGATTTTTATACTTACATAATGTGGTATATACAAGTTAAAATTATTATTGTTCCCCTATTGTTTAATTAACGAATATACTGTTTAATAGAAGTATAAAAGCATTTAAGGAGGGTGCTATGAATAAGCCGAAGGAGCTGGAACCCAGACAGCTGAAAAAGCAATGGCCTTCATCATGCTTACCCTTTGAGACGACTGAAGAGCTGGAGCCGCTTCAAGGGATAATAGGCCAGGAGCGAGCGGTCCGCGCTATGGAGTTTGGCGTTCGCACAAAGGCACCAGGATACAACATATTTTTGACTGGTATAAGTGGTACGGGTAAAACCACCTATGCCAAGGAGTATATAACCCAAATCGCCAAGCAACAGCCTGTACCTGATGATTGGTGTTATGTGTACAATTTTGAAAACCCCAGCCAGCCCGTTGCCATCAGGCTTCCCAGCGGCAAGGGGAAAGAGTTTTTACACGATATGGAAGAGCTCATAGAAGACTTAAAGGCTGAGGTTTCCAAGGCGTTTGGCGGCGACGAGTATGAAAACGAAAAGGCGCTCATTTACAAAGAAATGCAGGAGAAGAGGAATGAGCTGTTTAACCAATTTAACGAATATGCTAAACAACAAGGATTTCAAGTAAATACTTCCAGTGCCGGCATATACTTTACTCCTATAATAGACGGTCAGCCGTTGGGTGAAGAAGAATACAACAAGCTGGACGAGGAGACAAAAAAGAGCATAAATGAAAGGTTGACACACATTCAACTTCAAGCCGTGGAAGTAATACGTAAGATAAAAGAACTGGAAAAAGAGGCAAAAAACAAGGTAAAAGAGCTGGAAAATCGTATAGGTACGTTTGCTGTGGGAATTCACATCGAAGACATGAAAAGAAAGTATGTGGCGTATCCTAAAATTTTGAAATATCTAGATGACCTTATGAATGATGTGCTGCAAAGCATAAGCAATTTTAAAGAAGGCGAATCATCAGAAGAAGATAATCCTGTTATTAATGCCTTAAGGCGTACAGCTGAAAGTGTACAGCATAAATATAAGGTAAACCTTTTGGTGGACAACAGTGACCAACATGGTGCTCCCGTTATTATGGAGTATAATCCTACTTATAGTACGCTTTTTGGTAGCATAGAATATGAAAACAAATTGGGTACCATGGTGACTGATTTTACGATGATCAAGCCCGGAGCTATACATCTTGCCAACGGTGGTTATCTCATACTGCAGGCCAAGGATGTCTTAAGCGTTCCTTTTATGTGGGAAGGACTGAAAAAGGTCCTCAAAACCAAATCTATTACTGTTGAAAGCTTGAGGGATCAATGGGGACTTTTGAATATGTCGGGGTTAAAGCCCGAGCCCATTCCGGTTGATATTAAAGTTGTGCTGGTGGGCAGCGATTTGTTATTCCAGCTTCTTCATCAGCTTGATGAAGATTTTGCCAAACTGTTTAAGGTTAAGGTAGATTTTGACGATGAAATGGAGGCTAATGAAGAAAATCTACTAGGTTTAGCTAAATTTATAAGCGGTTATTGCCGCAGAGAAAATTTGAGACATTTCACCAGGGATGCCGTACTCAGCGTGGCGGATTACGCTTCAAGGCTGGTGGAACATCAGGATAAGTTTACCACGCGGTTCAATGATATAGTGGAGATAATAGTTGAAGCCAATACCTGGGCAGAAGTTGCTGGAAAAAGCATTGTCACATCCCAAGAGGTTAAAAAAGCGATTGAGGAAAAGGAATACAGGTCAAGCAAATATGACGAGAAGCTCATGGAACTGCTGAAAAATGACGTTATAATGGTGGAGACGGAAGGTGAAGCTGTAGGCCAAATAAACGGCTTGGCAGTTATCCAGTTAGGAGATTACGTTTTTGGCAAACCCACCAAAATCACAGCAACCACTTTCATGGGTCGCAGCGGGATCGTCAACATTGAAAGGGAAGTGGATATGAGCGGCCGTATCCACAGCAAGGGGGTTATGATTTTGAGCGCCTATATAGGTGAGCAGTATGCTCAGGATATTCCACTGGCCCTTAGTGCAAATATAACGTTTGAGCAGCTTTACAGCGGTATAGAAGGGGATAGCGCATCCAGCGCCGAACTTTATGCCATACTGTCAAGCTTAGCCGAAGTGCCGATAAAACAGGGTATAGCTGTTACTGGGTCTGTCAACCAGAAGGGAGAGATACAGCCTGTAGGGGGCGTGACTCACAAGATAGAGGGATTTTTTGAGCTGTGTAAGGCCCGTGGATTAACAGGTGAGCAGGGGGTTATTATCCCTTATCAGAACATAAAGAATTTGGTGCTAAAGGATGAGGTTATTGAAGCGGTCAAAGAAGGAAAGTTTCACATATATCCTATCAAGACCATAGATGAAGGTGTTGAGATACTGATGGGAATACCTGCAGGCAAGAAGCTAGAAAATGGATTTTTTGAGAAGGGAACGCTGCATGAAAAAGTGTATAATAAGCTACGTCAATATGCTTTGACGATGATCAATTTCGGCAAAGAAGATAAAGAAAATAATGATTGACGAACATTCGCTTGTAATATTTTTGTTAACTTTTTTTAACACTCTTGTTTTATTTTTTTATGTCTTTATGTGATATATTGTTTTATGGGCATTTTATTAGGTTGTAGGGAGCTCTTTTCACGTCTGTTCGAGTCTAAAGCATTTTAAGTTAACTTTGAAGAAATTATGGGGGAGTACATATGGAAGAAGCAAATTTAAATGCTATGGAAGTTGCCAAGGCTGGTTCTAAAAAAGGTAATTTGCGCCGCCGATCAGTCATAATTTTAGTATTGTCTTTGTCTATTGTGGTTGTTGCCTTTTTTATTGGATATGGAGTTAAAAAAATTGAAGATTACAGAAAATGGATTCAGCACATGAAAGATGTCGTTGAAGTTCCTACTTTCTATCATGGAATCTGGGTGGATGACGTCAATTTAGGAGGGATGACGTTTGAAGAGGCCAGCGCTATTTTGTGGCAGAAGGCCAATGAAAAACTTGAGAAGATTCGTTTTGATCTGGTATATGGGGATAAGCGATGGACGTTTACATATAGGGACATAAACGCTCACACTGATTGGGATATAAAGATTGTTGAGGCATATGAAGCCGGTAGAAAAGGGACGCTAGAAGAACGCTATAACAGGGTAAAAGAGATAGAGGCTAGCGGTCTTAAGTTTCAAACCTCGCTTTACTATAATTTAGACAAAATTAAAGGCGATATAGAGGCCATTGCAAAGGAAATCAGCTATGACCCGGTGGATGCTGAAATAAGGTTTTATCCTGACAGGGAGAATAAGTTTGAAATAACGGAAGAAAAAGCGGGTCTTTTTTTGGATGCTGAAGAGGTTTTCAACACAATAAAACAGAGAATGGAAAAAGGGGAATATGGCGAAATAGTGTTGATTCCGACTGAAGTTGCACCTAAAGTTACCAAAGCTGAGTTGCAAAAGCTTACCTATCGCATTGTACAGTTTTCAACAAGTCTAGAAGGCAGCAGCGCTGATCGCAAGCATAACGTGCGTTTGGCTTTAAGCAAGTTAAATGGATACAGGCTGAACCCAGGGGAGGTATTGTCCTTCAACAAAATTGTGGGCCCTAGAACGGCCAAAGGGGGTTTCATGCCAGCACCGGTCATCATGCCGGATAAAAGCATGCAGGATGATTACGGTGGAGGGGTATGTCAAGCATCCAGCACCCTTTATAATGCGGCGCTCAGGGCAAACTTGGAAATAGTGGAGCGGCATCATCATTCATTTCCTGTGGCATATCTTCCGGCAGGCTTAGATGCTACGGTATCTTACGGAGGAGCGGATTTGAAAATAAAAAATAACAGAGAAACTCCGGTATTTATTCGGACATTTTCAAGCGGCGATAATGTATACGTAGAAATTTATGGCGAACCATTCCCTAATAACGGGTATATAGAGTGCACCTCTGTTGTTAAGGAAGTTATCCCGGCACCCCAGCCAAAGCAAATTTTAGATAAAGAGGGTAAATATGTAAAACAGCCTGGCGGCCAGTATGAATATGTAAAGTCGAGAAACGGTTATAAGGTGACCACCTATCAAACCTATTATGAAAACGGCAAAAAAGTTTGGACTAAAGTGATAGCAAATGATTATTACCGCCCGATACAGGGTATTATCTATTACAGGCCTAAAGCTGAGGAACAATAAATTTTAAAGTTTGAGTTTTGCATGAAGTAGAGGAGGATTAATGGTGTTCAATACAGTAAATGTAAAGGTAAAAGGTGAAATTAGAGCATTTTCTAAGGGCATAACTCTAGAAGAGGTGAGCAAACACTTTTCTGAAAAATATGCTGCGCAAATTGTCGCAGCTAAAGTTAACAACAGGATCAAGGAATTGACAGAAACTGTAGAAGAAGATTGTGAAATAGATTTTATCGACCTTTCCACCGATGATGGGGAGAGGATTTATCTGCGCAGCTTGATATTTGTATTTATCAGAGCATGCAAAGAGATATTTCCAGATAGCAGGGTTATAGTGGAGCATTCAATGAATAGAGGAATTTATTGCGAAGTACACGGAAGTTTTACCCTTTCTCCCAGGCAGGTGCACAGGATAGAAGAACGAATGAGAGAGATTGTAGCGCTTAATGAACCCTTTAAGAGATTTGAGGTTACAATAGATGAAGCCAAGCGCATATTCGAGGAGATGGGCTTTAGGGATAAGTTAAAGATTTTAGAGTATAGACCAGAAAAGACGGTACACCTTTATAGGTGCGGGTGGATGGTAGACTACCTATTCGGCTATATGGTTCCGAGAACAGGGTATCTCACAAAGTTTGAATTGAAATTTTATCTTCCGGGCGTGATCATTCGCTATCCTAGAAAAGAGAGTCCTCATGAGCTACCAGAGTTTATAGACAGTCCCAGGTTATCCAGGGTTTTCCGGGAGGCTGAGAAGTGGGGAACGCAGATCGGGGTAGAGAGTGTAGCCGATTTGAATGACGTAATCAAGCGTGGAAAGGCTGGCGAGCTTATCAGAGTATGTGAGGCTTTACACGAGAAGCAGATTGCTCAGATTGCAGACGAGATAGCAGCGCAGAGGGACAGGATACACCTTATCCTCATTGCAGGGCCTTCTTCTTCGGGTAAGACCACATTTGCACAGAGGCTGCGCATACAGCTGATGGTCAACGGGTTAAAACCCATACCTATTTCCATAGACAATTATTTTTTGGAAAAAGAATGTATTCCATTAGATGAAAACGGCGAAAGGGACGTGGAATCGATTAAGGCCATCGATATAGAATTGTTTAATGAGCATTTAACAAGGATAATCCAGGGGCAGGAGGTTGAAATACCGTATTTTAATTTCGAAAAGGGCAGGCGCGAATATCGTGGGCATAAGATAAGGATTGATGATAACCAACCGCTCATTGTGGAGGGAATTCATGGACTCAACGAAGAGCTGACTGTGATGGTGCCAAAGAGAAACAAGTACAAGATATATATAAGTGCGCTTACCCAGCTCAACATCGATGACCACAACCGCATTCCTACTACCGACAGCCGTCTTATTCGCAGGATTGTACGCGATTATAAGTTTCGCGGGGCGTCGGTGGAGGATACGCTTAGGATGTGGCCTGGAGTTCGACGTGGAGAGGAGAAGTATATATTTCCTTACCAGGAGCAGGCTGACGTCATGTTCAACTCGGCTTTGACTTATGAGCTTGCTGTTTTGAAGCCCTTTGTAGTGCCGCTGCTTGAAAAGATACCTCCTGAACATCCGTATTATCCAGAGGTAAACCGCCTTAAGAAGTTTATAAAGTACTTCCTTGAACTGGATGACAGCGAGGTGCCACGTACTTCTATCTTAAGAGAGTTTATTGGTGGTAGCTGTTTTAAGGTATAAAGTTTTAAAATTTATGATACTTCAATTTTAAGGAGAAGATTATATGCAGCCGTCCAAGATTGTTAACAAAATAATCATTAATTATGTATTAGTGTCGGCTATGGCATTTTTATTAGGCTGCAGCTTTATCCTTAAAAACAGTTTTGATAAAAGATTACAAAATACAGTTGAATACCCTACCCAACAATACGCTCAGTATGGTGCGCCAGAGAAAAATATACAATTGCCCGGTGAAGGACAAAATGAAACAACCGGTGTACAACCCCAAGGGCCTGTGGACAAAAAAACAGCAATAATTATAAGTGCTGTAGGTGATATCATGATGCACATGCCTCAGATAAATGCTGCCAAAAACCCGGAAGGCGGTTATGACTTTAAGGAGGTATTTCAGGAGATAAAGCCATATATAGAAAAAGCCGATATTGCCATAGCAAACCTGGAAACAACCATAGGCACGCCAGAAAGGGGGTACAGCGGTTATCCTCGTTTTAGTGCACCTCCCGAGCTATTGGAGGTTTTGCGCTTTGCAGGGTTTGATGTGCTGACCACAGCGAACAATCATTGTCTGGATTGGCTGGAATTTGGAGTCGAGAACACTTTGAATAAAATGGATGAATACGGGATAATGCATGCTGGAACTGCACGTGCCCTTGAAGAAAGCGAAAGGTTGCTGATTATAGAAAAAAATGATATAAAAGTAGGTATATTAGCATATACATACGGTACCAATGGTATGGAAGCGCTGGTACCCCAGGAAAAGTTGACATATATGGTGAATTACTTCAACGATTTTGACAAGGTGCGACAGGATATAAAACGCATAAAAACAGCAGGAGCCGAGGTAGTTATCGTATACATGCACTGGGGAAACGAATATGAGAGAATGCCCAGTGAAGAGCAAAAGGACCTTGCACATCAGTTAGCAGAAGCTGGAGCAGATATCATCTTTGGAAGCCATCCACATGTTATCCAGCCAGTGGAGATAAAGAATATTCTTATGGAAGACGGAATGCCTAAAAAAGTATTTGTCGCATATTCTTTGGGTAATTTTATATCCAATCAGAGGAAACGTTATACTGACAGCGGTGTTATAATGAATGTTGAGATTGTAAAAGATTATGATAAAAATACTGTTTCAATAGTCAACATCAGGTATGTACCTACTTGGGTATATAAATACTATCAAGACGGTAAAACCCAGTACAGGATTCTTCCTATGGAGAAATATATAAATGGAGCTGGAGAGCTACAAGGGATAGATGAACAGCGTATACAGGCTGTGTGGCATGAGACCACCTGTTTGCTGGGTGAGATAGAGATTGAAATAGAATAATTAATAACATCTCCCCCTTGATTAATCAAGGGGGAGATTGTCTTAAGATACTTATTTATATTACAAAAAATGAAAAACTCGTTGCGTATGTTTGAGGACTATCCTTATAATGATGACATGCGCCGGTAACAATATGGTCCTTCCGATAACCCTGGGTGGTAAGAGTGCAAAATACGCTTTGTCAAACATCCAGCTCAACCACAGCGTATTTAGCAGAACAGTAATTATAGTTGTGACTGTAACTATTACCGTTATGGAGGGCCAATTCCAATTATTGCGATAGTACCGGGCCATCAAGTTGGGGATTAACCCTGTCAAAGCAGCTGTTAAGGTAAACCCCGGAAAGTAGGGGCCACCTACGGGATTGATGGCATATCCTATAATGTCAGACAAGGCACCGCAGGCTACTCCGTACACAGGTCCCAGCAAAATACCGCTTAACATTATGGGGACCTCGCCAAAGCTGAGGCGCAATGCGAAAACGCCCAAAATGTTGATGTTAGCAGCAAAAAAGCGAGTGAGTATGATGCTTATAGCGGTAAGTAGACCGGTGTATGCCATCTTTCTTATGCGGCTTTCCATAAAAAAAGCACCTCCTTTCTCTTTAGATGGCAGAGAATGCCACCTTAAAGAGAACGAAATGCCTTCTCTCATACAAGGTAGCAGCGGATGCGGTACTGCATCGCAGGCCGTTTAAGCCTTTCGTCCAGGGGCAACATCCCATCCCCTGGCACTTAACGCACAGCACCTACTCTGCCCATCCTTTTGTTTTTTAATTATTTTCGCTACATTATATCAAAAAATAATGTGGGAGACAATATGCTCTTGTTAATTCCACTATAGTGAATTGAAAATTTAACTTCCACTCCCATGGTTATGAAATGTAGAACTTAATCTTGCAAATCAACATGTGGATTTTATTCCACGCAAGGCTTTGAGTTCATGAAGAGGTGTGCTAAAATGATAAATAAAGCAGGGATGCTATCAAAAATTTTATAATACTTTGGGAGGAATTCAGTTTGAGTCATTTCTTTGCCTATCTATCCAGAATGAAATTTATACAACGCTGGGGCCTTATGAGAAACACCTGCCAGGAAAACATTCAGGAACACAGCCTGCAGGTGGCCATGATTGCCCACGGATTGGCGGTTATAAAGAACAAGTTCTTCGGTGGCAAGGTCAACCCGGAGAGAGTGGCGACTTTGGCGGTATTCCATGAGGCTTCTGAGGTCATAACTGGCGATTTGGCTACTCCCATCAAATACTTTAATCCCGAGATAAGCAAGGCCTATAAGGAAATTGAAAGGGTTGCTGCTAAAAAGCTGCTGGATATGTTGCCAGAAGAGCTAAGGGATGAGTACAGCAGTTTATTTTTTATTGAGGAGGCGGATGCCGAGCACTGGAGAATAGTTAAGGCGGCCGATAAGATATGTGCATATCTAAAATGCATTGAGGAGATAAAAGCAGGGAATCAGGAGTTTTCAAAGGCCATGAAGGCTATAAAGGCTCAGATAGACCAAATGGATTACCCGGAGGTCAAGTATTTCATGGAGCAATTCGCGCCTAGCTTTTCATTGACGCTGGATGAGTTAAACTAGAAAAGGTGTGGCCGTAAGGACCATAGTTTTGGCTGCGACTGTGGTATACGAGCTTGTTGGGGCGGTGATCGCCAAGACAGCGCTGCAAAAGGGCAGGCGAAATAAAACCCGATATCTTTTTATGGAAGAAGGCTTTTGATTTTATGTAATATCGGATGTAATATTGGCCACGTGTTGTGTTTATATTTAACATTATTTTTGATAAAAAATTAAAATTTTTTGAAAGGATTTTTAGTATAGATGGCGAATTTATATAATAGTAATGTAATTCTTTTTAAAATATTATATTTACAAGCTTTACAATAGTTTGTTAGGTTGTGTTATTTTTATGTTATTTTTGTTGTTTTATCTGAGATAAGCAAGAAAATTTTATCTTCTATACTATAAGTTGGAGATGAGTTGCGTGCAAAGGTAAATTACATGACTTAAAACATCTGCTCGGCTTAAATTACCTGGTGACTCTGCTGTTGAGCAAATAGGCCAAACTTCTCACAAGGTCACCACTTTTATGGATGTTTGATAGTTTGTCTGGTATAGTTATCAACGTATTAAGGATAAAAGGAGGAGTGCTGCCATGAAAACCTTAAATTTACTAGCATTTGACTTTGGGGCCAGCAGCGGAAGGGCCATTTTAGGGCGATTTGATGGTAAAAAGCTATCAATAGAAGAGATACACCGGTTTTCAAACGACCCTGTAAAGGTTGGGGGACATACATACTGGGACGTATTAAGGCTTTTCTGGGAAATGCGGCAAGGATTATTGAAATTTGCTCACAACGTTAACGGCACGCTATCCTCGTTAGGTATTGACACCTGGGGAGTGGACTTTGGCCTTTTGGACTCATCGGGAGAACTGCTGGGAAATCCGTACCATTATCGTGATAGCCAGACCGAAGGGATGATGGAAAAGGCCTTTGCAATTGTGCCCAAAGAAAAAATTTATGAATATACCGGCATAGCCTTCCAAAAGTTTAACACCATTTACCAGTTGCTTGCCCTCAAGGAGAGAAACTCTCCTATTTTGGAGAAAGCTGATACTTTGTTGTTTATGCCGGACCTGTTGGCTTATTTTCTGACAGGCGAAAAGTCCACTGAGTATACCGAAGCGTCCACCAGCCAGCTTCTTGAGGCGCGCAGCAAAACCTGGTGTACCGACCTTATAAAGGTGTTAGGCTTGCCAGATAACATATTCACTTCCATACAACAGCCCGGAACCATAAGGGGGAATATCGCCTCGCGTATTGCAGAAGAGCTAAATATAGGTAGGGTGCCGGTGGTGGCAGTGGCAACTCATGATACAGGTTCGGCCGTGGTGGCTGTGCCAGCTGTGGAGGACGACTATGTGTATTTGAGCAGCGGCACATGGTCATTGATGGGCGTAGAGGTCAGAGAGCCCATTATAAATGAGCAGGCGTTGCAGTGGAATTACACCAATGAAGGAGGTGCCGAAAACAGCTACAGGTTTTTAAAGAATATCATGGGACTCTGGCTTATTCAGGAGTGCAAGCGGGTATGGGACCGTCAGGGAGAGGTTTACAGCTTTGCACAGCTTGAGGAGATGGCAAGGAACAGTGAGCCATTTAAGGCGTTTATTGATCCGGATCATGACGATTTCTATGCGCCCAGCGATATGCCGCAGACCATTCAAAACTTCTGTGCCAGGACCGGGCAAGCGGTACCCCAGACCAAGGGCGAAATCCTGCGCTGCGTCTATGAAAGCCTTGCCATGAAATACCGATGGACCATTGAGAGGCTGGAAAAGATTTTGAACAGGCCGTTGAAGGTTCTTCACATAGTAGGCGGGGGCACGAAGGATAAGCTGCTCAACCAGTTCACCGCTAATGCCATAAATAGGCTGGTGATATGCGGGCCTACAGAGGCAACCGCTATAGGCAATTTGATGATGCAGGCTAAAGCCCTGGGTGAAGTGGCCAACCTGCGTGAAATTAGGCAGATTATTAGGAATTCTTTTCCAACGGTGGATTACATGCCCCAAGATGTAGAGGCATGGGATGAGGCTTATGAGAGGTTCTTGAAAGTGGTGTGATGTAGAGAGCACCACAGCTTACGTATGTGGTTACCGTATCGGATGTTGTAATTGTTGTACTTTATTATAAATTGTCGAAGAGAAAGTTACTGGCCCTATAAAATAGCAAAATCTCACTGTTGCTGGAGGTGGATGTATGAATACAGATCAAAAAGCTGGAGCAAAGGTGTGGTACATACCGGATTGCTATTATCCTTCTATAAGCAGTCCGGGGCATTATGTGAGCCACGAAGCGGTATGCGTTCTCAATCCAGGGAAAGAAGATGCGCATATGACTCTAACGCTGTATTTTGAAGATCGGGAGCCCATGCGCGGTTTTCATGCTGTGTGCAAAGCCGAGCGTACTAACCATATACGTCTGGATAAGATAAAGGACGTAAATGGCAATGGGGTGCCCCAGGGCGTGCCCTATGCCATAATGGTAGAGAGTGACCAGCCGATAATAGTTCAATATTCCAGGCTGGACACCACACAGGCTGAGATGGCCTTGATGACAACCATGGCTTATCCAGTTAAGTGATTAATTTTATCTCTCTATTTTATTGTTTAGGAGATAATGCTTTTACCGTATACTTGGATCAAGATAGCACAGTTTTAAAACGGTCAGCTATAGCCAAATTTGTATTTTATTTGAATCTACTTTTTTGAAAATGGTAAACGGCTAAAACATTAAATTGTAGGTTGAACAGCAGAAGACGAATATATAGCAGATGCGGAGGCAAATGGAACTTGTAAACAAAGATAAAGTCAGCTGGCAAGTCTGCCATTTGGCAGATTGTCAGCTACAAAAAGTAAAACTATTTCAGGAAAGGAGAATGTGAGTATGACGAGGGATCAAATATATTCTTTGTGGGAGCAGAGGCAGAAAGACAGAGGTATAGATGTAGAGTGGGTAAAGGAGAGGCTCAAAAACTTTAAGGTGGAGACCCCTTCCTGGGGATATGGGGATTCTGGGACGAGGTTTAAGGTTTTTAAACAAAGAGGAGTGCCAAGGAATCTGTTTGAGAAGCTGGAAGATGCCGCTCAGGTGCACAAGGTAACCGGAATGTGTCCCACCGTGGCTATTCATATTCCATGGGATAAAGTGGATGACTTTGAAAAAGTTAAGGAATATGCGGCCAGCCTGGGATTGAAGATAGGAGCGGTCAACCCTAACTTATTTCAAGATGATGATTATAAATTCGGGAGCCTTACGAATACCGACTCTGCCGTAAGGAGAAAAGCTATACACCATATCATGGAATGCATAGAGATTGCACGAAAGGTCGATTCCAGGATAATAAGCCTGTGGCTTGCCGATGGAACCAATTATCCTGGGCAGGGAGACATACGTGCGCGCAAAAACTGGCTTGAAGAAGCGCTCTTTGAGGTAGTCAACGCCATGGACAGCGATATGAGGCTTTTGATTGAATACAAATTCTTTGAGCCGGCCTTTTATCACACCGACATAGCCGATTGGGGAATGGCTTATGCCTTTGCTATGAAGCTGGGCGAAAAGGCTCAAGTGCTGGTAGACCTGGGACATCATCCTCTGGGGACCAACGTGGAACACATTGTGGCCTTCCTGCTGGATGAGGGAAAGATTGGAGGTTTTCATTTTAACAACAAGAAGTACGCCGATGACGATTTGATAGTGGGCTCCATCAATCCCTATGAGCTGTTCCTGATTTTCAACGAGCTGGTGGCCGCCAGCCTTGACCCTAAGACAGCAAAGACGGCAGAAAATATAGCGTATATGATTGACCAAAGCCACAACATAGAGCCCAAGATACCTGCTATGATCCGCTCGGTGTTGAACGTGCAGACGGCATATGCCAAAGCTTTGCTGGTAAATCGCGAAGTATTGAAAGAGGCGCAGATGCACAATGACGTCATGGCGGCAGAGGCTGCAGTGCGCGAGGCCTTTGAATGCGATGTAACGCCTTTGCTTGAAGCGGTGCGTGAAGAGATGGGTCTTGCGCCTGATCCCATGAAGGCATACCTGGAAAGCGGATATGGCGAGAAGATTTTGGAAAGAGGCATAGGCGGACAGGGTTGGGAATAAAGGTTTATGCATAATGTAATGTACGGTACTAAAAGCATACCTACAGAATGGGTAGCGTCACTCAGCGATAAGATAACCACCAATGCTTCATGGGGCGGCATAATCAAGTTGGAAGTACCCCAGAATTTGGATGAGCTCAAAAGGCGTACCTGTAATATGGGTAAAAGGGTGTTAGCCTACAATAATGCCGAGATCGTAATAGATGATGAGGTTACCGATTTGCGAGGTTTGGACGTTTCGGCACTGTATGCGTCGGATGATATAAAGTCCCTGTGGAGTCTGCCACCCACACAGGTGGCTTTCGATATCACCACAATAAAAGCGGCAGTAGACTATATGGACCATCCTGTGATAAGGGCAGGAGAGGTCAAAAGCATAAAGGTTGTATTGGAGAATCCAAGGCCTATGGACTTAACAGTCGACGTGAGCATAAATCTGCCACAAGGGTGGAGATGTGAGCCTGATCTTTTTAAAAACGTAAAGCTACCGGTTAAAGGTAAAACAGAGCTTATCTGTCGTATAACTGTAGACGACATATCCTTTATAAACCAGTCCAACCGAGGTAGCATACACATCGAAATAAAGGGAAGGCCGCAGGGCGAAGATATACCGCTGGTATTGCTGGGCGGTAAGCGTTGGTTGGTATCGCCGCTGGATGTAGACTTCAATCCTTCCAGCGATGATGTTAAAGGTTGGCGAGTAGTTGATTTTATAGATAATGCTTTGCCGGTTGAGCAATATTTTGAGGGGAAGTCATGCAGCATCTACCTCTGTCATTATGTGTACTGCCCAGAAGAGCGAACAGGCCGTGCTGGGGTGTCTTCCAATTGTCCCATGGAGCTGTGGCTTAACGGTAAAAAAGTGTATGAAGCGCTTGAGAAACGCATCCCTAGGCCAAACTATAGCGGTGACGGAGCAAGCTATGCTGATGTGTCGTTAAAAGAAGGATGGAACCAGTTTATTATAAAACTAACCCGTCAGGATAAACCCATAGACGCTCATTTCACATTGGCTACAGGACATCCGTATTATCACGGTATGAGCGATATATTAGAGTGCCGCTTGCCGTGGGAGTAACTATGTTCCAATTAAATTAAATACCTAGGAGGTAAACAAAATGCTTGAAGTAGGTAATTTGAGGTGTGAATATAAGGTCAATCCTATAGGCATTGACGTGAAAAATCCCAGGATAAGCTGGGTCATAAAGTCAGATGGACGAAATATTTTGCAGGCCGCTTACCAGATACATGTCTCTACGGATGAGGAATTTAAGTGCATCGTATGGGATAGCGGAAAGGTTGACTCCGATGAGTCCATCCATGTCGAGTACAAAGGTGAGCCATTGAAATCGCGTACACGGTATTATTATAGGGTGCGGGTATGGGACCAGAGAGGCAGAGCGTCCAATTGGAGTGAAACGGCTTTTTGGGAGATGGGGCTTTTGAATGCCAGCGAATGGATGGCCAACTGGATTACGCCGAATATCGGAGATAATCCATCGAACCTACAAGCCTGTCCCTTGATGAGGAAAGTTTTTGAAGTCGACGGCGAAGTAAAATCAGCCAGAATATATGCTACCAGCCTTGGCCTGTATGAGCTCCATTTAAATGGGAAAAGAGTGGGCGATTTCTATTTTACTCCTGGCTGGACCAGCTATAACAAGCGGCTGCAGTATCAAACATATGATGTAACCGAGATGCTTAAAGAGGGGCAGAATGCCATTGGCGTTATATTGGGTAATGGGTGGTACAAAGGCAACCTTGCCTGGGAAGGCCGGAGAAATATATACGGCGATAGGTTGGCGGCTCTTATACAGATGCATATTATTTACGAAGATGGCAGGGAACAGGTGGTTGTATCGGACAGGAGCTGGAAGGCATCTACAGGTCCCATTATTATGTCCGAAATCTATCACGGGGAAATCTACGATGCTCGATTAGAAAAGCCGGGCTGGGATGAAGCGGATTACAATGATTCTGATTGGTATGACGTGGAGGAATTGGATAAACCGAAGGACATAATAGTTGCTCAGGAAGGACCGCCCGTTCGTATCGTTGAGCAGATTAAGCCGGTGGCCATTTTAACAACTCCTGCCGGTGAGACGGTTTTGGATATGGGACAGAACATGGTGGGCTGGGTGCGTTTTGCGGTAGAAGGGCCGGCTGGGAGCAAGGTGGTGCTGCAGCATGCAGAGGTATTGGATAAAGACGGCAATTTTTATACTGCAAATCTGCGGAAAGCCAAACAAACGGTTGAGTACATTTTAAAGGGCATAGGCAGAGAAGTATTTGAACCACATTTTACATTCCAAGGGTTTAGATACGTAAAGTTGGTGGAATACCCGGGTCAGCCTTCGCTTGATGACTTTGTTGGAATGGTAGTGCATTCTGATATGGAACTGACCGGCAGCTTCGAATGCTCAAATTCTTTGGTTAACAGGCTTCAGCAAAATATTTTGTGGTCGCAAAGAGGTAATTTCGTAGATGTTCCGACTGATTGCCCTCAAAGGGATGAGCGCCTTGGCTGGACAGGAGACGCGCAGGTGTTTATCCGAACCGCCTGCTTTAACATGAACGTTGCCTCGTTCTTCACGAAGTGGCTTAAAGATTTGAAGGCTGACCAGCTGAGCGATGGCGGAGTGCCTTTTGTGATTCCAAATGTTCTGGGCGGCGATCATCATTCGTCGGCTGCATGGGGAGATGCGGCTGTGATATGCCCTTGGACGGTGTATTTGTGCTATGGCGACAAGAGAATCCTTGAAGAGCAGTATGAGAGCATGAAGGCCTGGGTGGAATATATAAGGCGGCAGGGGAATAATGAGTACTTATGGAATACCGGCTTTCATTTTGGCGACTGGCTGGGGTTGGATGCAAAAGAGGGAAGCTATGTAGGAGCTACGGCAACTGATTTTATTGCCACGGCTTTTTATGCGTATTCTACAAGCCTGCTTGTGAAAGCCGCCAAAGTTCTGGGTAAAACCGAGGACGTAGAAGAATATTCAAAGCTGTATGCCAATATAGTGAATGCTTTTAGAAAAGAGTTTGTGACGCCAAAGGGGAGGCTGGCGGTTCCTACACAGACCGCCCATGTGCTGGCACTTATGTTCAACCTTGTAGAGGAAAAGGACCGCAAGCGCACCATCGATACGCTGGTGGACTATATCGAGAAAAATAAATACCATTTGACCACGGGTTTTGTGGGCACGCCCTATCTATGTCATGTGCTGAGCCAGAATGGTTACAGCGATGTGGCTTACAAACTGCTCTTGCAGACCGATTACCCGTCATGGCTGTATCAGGTGACTAAGGGTGCAACCACCATTTGGGAGCACTGGGATGGGATCAAACCGGATGGCTCTTTCTGGAGTCCCGACATGAACTCTTTCAACCACTATGCCTATGGTTCCATCGGCGATTGGCTTTACAGGGTGGTGGCTGGAATTGATACCGATGAAGAAAGGCCCGGATATAAGCATATATACATCAGGCCAACGCTGGGTGAGGGGTTGACCTATGCAAAGGCTGAGCTAAAGTCGATGTACGGAAAGGTCAAATCTGAGTGGAGGATACAGGACGGCTGTATAGAAATATCGGTATGCGTGCCTCACAATACAACTGCTACTGTGGTGTTGCCGTTTGCTACATCTGATGCGGTTTATGAGAGCGGCAAGAGATTGGCGGAGGCAGAAGGAGTATTAAAGCATGAGACAGTCAATGGTGGAGTGAAATTAGAAATAGGGTCTGGAGAGTACGTTTTTACATATGGACTGAAAAAGCCTGAAGCTGTAAATTGCCTAACATAAAATGTGTACGATTATAACCCTTTAAAATCTACAAATATTGCCATGTTTATTTCCTGTTTTGCTGCATATAATAAGACTACAAGGACTTGCCACAGGATATTGCTTTTAAGCATATCCAGGCGCTCATGCCTTAAGTGGCGAGTCCTTTTGAGGGGCCTTTGACTAAAACGTCGAAGGCTCCTCTTGATCTTTCACTTCTGGGTACTTGGGTGAATACAAATTACGCCCTATAACTAGGGTATAACGTGATTATATTTTTTGCACTATATACCAGTACTATCTAAGTTAATTATTGTTTAATGAACCTCTTCCTTGTTAATTATAAAAAAATAAAACGTTTGTTAAAAGAAAGCTTTCCATAAAGTTAAATATCGGTTAATTCCAGGGCCTTTTCAGCATGGTAGGAACTCCTTACTAAGGGTCCGGCGGCTACAAATAGAAACCCCATTTCTAGAGCTATGTGCTTGTATTCTTCAAAAATGTTAGGGTGAATATATTCGACAACAGGATGGTGAAATGGTGAAGGTGCCAGGTACTGGCCGATGGTTAAAAAATCACAACCACAATTTCGCAAATCTTTCATCACAGCCACCACTTCTTCGAATTTTTCGCCCAACCCTACCATAAGGCCGGATTTGGTAAAAATCCCATGATCAATTTTTTTCACATTCTTCAAAAGATTAAGAGAACGGTGATAGGATGCTTGAGGGCGTACGTAAGGATAAAGCCTCGGCACCGTTTCTATATTATGGCTAACAACTTCTGGTCCCGCTTTTACTACTTTTTCTAAAGCTTCTAAATTTCCCTGAAAATCGGGAATTAAGACTTCCACCGTTACTTCCGGACATAATTTTTTGACTTGTTCTACTACTTCTGCGAAATGAGAGGCCCCACCATCAGGCAAATCGTCCCTAGTGACAGAGGTTATTACAGCATGTTTAATCTGTAGTGCGCTAACAGCCTGAGCAATACGCATAGGTTCCTGTGGGTCTACTGGTTGAACATGTCCTTTGCGTACATTGCAAAAGGTGCAATTCCTGGTACATATATTTCCCAGAATCATAAAGGTGGCTGTTCCTTTGCTGAAGCATTCCATGAGGTTGGGGCAATTGGCTTCCTCACATACTGTGTGAAGGGAAAGTGAATTAAGCAGCTTTTTTACCTGGTTGCGCTGATGCCCGCTCTGAACGCGGATTCGCAACCACTCGGGTTTTCTTGAGTGCATATTTTAAGCCTCCTTTAACCAATTGTCCAATTCGTGCTTGTCAACAAATCGGTAGTCAGTTTGGAATATTTCCCCAAAGTATGAGGCCACTTGCCGCATGACCTTGGTCATATCTTGCTTGTAACCCAGAATCTTCTCTAAAGAGGTCATGCTGCAATCTGTTATGCCACAGGGATGTATCCATTTAAAATGTTCTAAATTGGTATTTACGTTAAAAGCGAATCCATGTTTGGTTACCCACTGTTTAATAGCAAATCCAATTGATGTTATTTTTTCATCCTTTACCCATACGCCTCTATATTCTAGGTTTCTTCCAGCTGCAATGCCGTATTCTTTTTTCAGGAGTTGTATAAAGACTTCTTCTACGTTCCAAACAAAACTTCTTATATCCTTTCCATACTGCTTTAAATTTAAAATGGGATAGCCCACGATTTGACCGGGGCCATGGTATGTTACATCCCCTCCACGATCAACATAATACACTTTTACACCGCGAGCAGTTAATTCATCAGGAGAAAGCAATATATTGGATTGCTTTCCTCGTCTCCCAACAGTTATTACAGGTGGATGTTCTAACAGTAACAACACGTCTTCGATTTTTTCTTTCTGTCTGAGAGCAACAAGCTTTTCTTGGATGGTCAATCCTTCCTCATAAGGGACCATCCCTAAAAACACCATTTGAATACAATTATTGGCAGTTTGACGCTTTTCAAGCTGGTTAATGTACATTTCTAATCACTTCCTGACATTTAAAAATATGTACAAGTCGTCAAGTTGAAGGCAGGGGCTTTGTGTGATATTTTACCACATTTTTGGAGGTAATTCATCTTCATTTTTGAAATATTGGGCGTTGCTGTGCTTATGTATGGTAAAGGAAAAAATACCGCTTGACAATTTATCCAAGATGGGCTAATATTATTAGTGCGTGGTGAAATACGGGGCGTTAACTCAACTGGCAGAGTGCCATCTTGACGTGGTGGAAGCTACAGGTTCGAGTCCTGTACGCCCCACCAAAATGAGAGGGAGGGGAAAAGCCTCCCTTTTGTTTTTGTGCTTAAAGATAGCTTTTAAATTCAAGCATAGATAGTACAAATACGCAATTCGATATGATATAATTTTAGATGAGAAACTTTTCTGTGGGCAATTTCTGATAAACTGATTGTGATGCCCTGCAATGATTTTTGATGCAGTGGAGTAAAAATCCTATTGAGAGGGAGGAGCTCCTATGTATAGCCAGGGGGATTTGCAGCAAACGGGAAAACAATTGAAGCGCATAATCATTTTGCTTGGTGCTGTTTTGATTGCCTTTTTGGTTATTTCCATTATATTGGCCAATACAGTCAGCAATACTGTAGGCATGATAATATTGTTGGTTGGAATATGCCTTGATATATTTATCTGGGGCGTATACGGCAGTCAAATTCTAGCATATTATAGATTCTTAAGCGATATGTTTACCGGACGGCAAAGAGTTGAAACAGGTGTAGTAAAAAGGGTTGGAAGCCAGCCTGTTTACAAAGACAACAAGCTCTACTATTACGAAGTTTTGATTGACAATGACGGGGTGGAACAGATGTTGCTAATAGATGCCAATAAGCCTTTGCCTAGTTTACAGGTGGGGCAAAAGTATGAGTTTAAAGTTTTTCAGAATTTTGTTATAGACGTCTTGAGTGGGCCTGACATCTAAAAAATTGAAGGGCGGGATGCTCCTCTTTTTTATTTCAATCACTTTGAAAAATTTGGCTAACATATCCTAATACATCTCCGTCTTGATCTAAGTATACTGTAAAGCTCTTGTTGTATTCGGGGTTTAACGGTTTTTTAGGAGGATAAAATACTATTTTCAAATAATCCCCCTTGTAAGTTATGCGGCTGCCTTTTGGGTCGGTGCATATTACCGTCTCGGCATCGCAATGGTGAAAGGATATCTCGGTTTCTTCAAAAGCTACTTTTTCGCCACATTTTTTAAGGTAATCGGTGGCCTTTTTTATGATTTCCAGATCGGTCATAAATATTATGGCTGAGTACCCCTCGTGGGCTTCATCGTTGTCAGTATCATTGGGATGGTATACATCCAAATCGAGGGACGGTTTGGCGCTGCATCCGATCGAAAAGATAAAGAAAAATAGCATTGTAAGGATCATTGTATAATTTAAAGTTCTCATCAATACCATCTCCCCAACAGGTTTTCACTTTTATCCTATGCTTTACTTTTGAAAAAAAGAAGTTTCAACATAAGCTAGTGCGTGATAAAATAATTAAAAAAGACGTGAATGAACAGGAGGAATTTTATGAAGGTATGCTTTTCAACTTTGGGATGTCCGGACTGGTCGTGGGAAGAGATTCTGGTGGCAGCCAAGGATCTGGGCTATGATGGCATAGAGCTGAGAGGTTTGGGCAATGAGATTTATGTACCCAAGGCTAAGCCGTTTCTACCTGAACACATACAGGCATCAAAACGTCAATTGGAGGATAAAGGGCTTGAAATCTCATGCATTACCTCTTCTTGCTACCTTCATGAAAAAGACACGGAGACATACATTAAGGAGGGTATGGAATATATCGACCTGGCCAGCCAGTTAAACGCTCGATTTATAAGGGTATTAGGGGATAGCAACCCCTGGCCTAAAGTACCTGTAGATGTAAAACAGGTTGTAGCGATGCTCAAGAAGTTGGGAGACTATGCATCCACAAAAGGCGTAATAGTGTTGCTTGAAACTAATGGGGTGTTTGCAAATTCGAATGTGATGTTAAAGACGATGGAAGAGCTCCAGCATCCATACATCGGCGTGTTGTGGGATATTCATCATCCTTACAGGTTTATGGGCGAGTCAGTGTTTTTAACATATAACAGGCTAAAAAAATATATACGCCATGTCCATGTAAAGGATTCGAGGTTAGAGAAAGGCGGCGTTAGGTACTGCCTAATAGGTGAGGGTGATATTCCAATAAAAGAAGCAATGGACCTCCTTATGCAGGACGGTTATACAGGGTATATCTCTTTGGAATGGCTTAAACGATGGTATTATGACTTAGAAGAGCCGGGCATAGTTTTTCCTCATTTCATAAACGCCATCAAAGGTATGCTGAGTTGAAGCGATTTTTGTTCTTTGAGATAATGAAGGTAGATAATTTGTGATAGAGCATTCGGATTATTTGTGGAGGAGAAACTGTTTATTTTCATCTTCATCTTATATGCAATTGTGGAAAATTACAGTCTGGTTAGGCCAGCTTAATTTAAAATAAAAAATGAGGTAGATAGAATAATGAAGACGGTACAGGTTGTGTTGATTGCCGCTCTTATCGGTATATTGGCATTAAATCTGGTGGTTATTGGCCTCGTTGTGGGATTTGATATGACCTTTTTGTGTCTGGAATTTTACGACGAGGTTTTCCAAAAAACTCAGTTCTATGGACAGGTGAGGCAATGGATTTTTAACAGGGTAAATGCTGAGTTGCCCAATGGCCATGAAGCGCTTCCCCATCTTGAAAAGGCCATGACTGAGGACTGGCTTCGGGATGAAGTATTGGTTTTAGGGGGGCACCTGTTTAAATTTTTAAAAGGGCAAAGCGATCAGCTACCTGTTATACCGATTTACAAATTATTTGACCGTTTGAGTGATTATATGAATGAAGTGCAGCGTCAAAACAAAGATAAGATAATCAGTTATTGGTTCGGCCCAATACCTGAACGTGTGCGCTTTCAGGATATTCTATCAGTGGAATTTTTCTGGGTTGTCCGTCAAATTATAAGGGCTTTTAAATGGCTGTCGTGGGGAGCCATTGCTGTATTTTTTGCCTTAGCTGGAATTTTGGTTATGATAGCCAAGGGTATAAAACAATCGCTGATTTGGATAGGGACCTCCATGGCGGCCGCTGGCGGGGTAATGCTGGAATTATCACTGGGTGTACAATGGATATTGTTAACTAATGACACTATGCTCCAGTGGGCCTCAAGCTTTGCATCGCTCAAGTTTCCTGTTCATGCCATTGAATCGGTGATGAGAGCTTTTGTCGAGCACTTCCTTTTTAGGTTTAATATAATAGCCGGACTGGTACTGGTTGTTGGGGTAACGCTTATCGCTTTCTGCCATTTCGATAGGAGATTGACGGTCATAAAATAAATTTCTTGACTTTTTTATTTTTTTAAAAGGAAAAACGAATGTGATATCGAATATTTGAGTATGCAAACGATTGTACAAACCTTTGCAAGGATAGGAGGGAAATA
Organism: Caldicoprobacter guelmensis; assembly: GCF_016908415.1. NCBI lineage: Bacteria > Bacillati > Bacillota > Clostridia > Caldicoprobacterales > Caldicoprobacteraceae > Caldicoprobacter > Caldicoprobacter guelmensis. Next base: position 445,256 of record NZ_JAFBDW010000001.1, on the reverse strand, counting down.
AATGTTAGATAAGCATGAGAAGTTTCAACTGAAAAGCATTGACGACATGGTAAAGAAGATAAAAACTCTGGGATTAACCATGCCGATATCTGCGAATGTTGATGCATTGCTGCAATCAGTTAAGTTGGGAGACAAGGTAATCCCCAATTCCATGGCAATACAGCCAATGGAAGGCTGTGATGGGACAACTGCAGGAGAACCAGATGAGCTGACCTTCAGGCGTTACCGCCGTTTTGCATCTGGAGGGGCGGGCCTTATATGGATTGAAGCTACTGCCGTTGTGCCCGAGGGCAGGGCCAATCCAAGGCAGCTTTACTTGTGCCACCAAACCAAGGACGGCTTTGCACGGCTTCTCGATACCATAATCGAGGCTGCAAAAGCGCAGTTTGGCTCTAATTATCGTCCTTATACCGTTATTCAGCTTACCCATTCTGGACGATACAGCAAACCGGAGGGGAGACCCGCTCCCATCATTGCTGCCAGAAACCCATATCTTGACGGCAATCTCCCTGATGACTACCCGGTGATTTCGGATGAGCAACTGCAGGAGCTGGAGGACAGGTTTGTTGAAGCGGCTGAACTGGCAAGTCAAATTGGCTTTGATGCTGTGGATATAAAGAGTTGTCACAGGTATTTGAATTCGGAGCTGCTATCGGCTTTCACCAGGGAAGGCAATTACGGAGGAAGTTTTGAAAACCGGACTCGATTCCTCATAAATATTGTCGATAAAATAAAGCAACGCTTGGGCGATGCCATAGAGGTTACTCTGAGGCTTAACGTCTACGATGCCATACCTTATCCTTATGGATGGGGTGTAGATAAAGAGGATCACAGAAAGCCAGATTTGACTGAACCTATACGGCTGGTAAAGATTCTACGCGGTAAAGGCATCAGGATGGTCAATATCACCTGTGGTAATCCCTATTATAATCCTCATGTCAACAGGCCTTATGACAGCGGCCCTTATATTCCGCCCGAACATCCTTTGGTAGGAGTTGCAAGGATGCTGGAAGTGGCAAGGGTGGTTCAAGAAAACGTACCTGATATGGTGGTATTGTCGTCAGGGCTGTCTTGGTTGAGGCATCTGGCTCCTTATGTAGCAGCCGGTTGTCTCAAAGAAGGCTGGTTCAAATTGGCTGGGTTTGGACGACTGGCCTTTGCTTATCCAGATTTTGCCAAGGACATAATTGAGAAAGGTGCGCTAGAGCCTAATAAGTGTTGCATCGCCTGCGGTAAATGCTCCGAGATAATGAGGGACGGCGGCAAGGCGGGATGTGTAATCAGGGATGCTGAAATTTATGCCCCTATATACAAGGCTGGAAGGGAAGGCAAGCCGCCTATACAGAGCAATAGGCTGGCTGAACATGTATAGACTACATCGAGGTTTTTCAGCAATAATGATTAGCAGCGCATTACTTGAATGGCCATCCGTATTATGCGGTACTGCCAAGTCCAACTGTTTATTTGAGCTTTGGACAATGAATGGTTGTTGTGTTTAGGTAAATTGTACTTTGAATGGAAATACAGCCTACACTTTGATAAAAAAGTTGCAACACAGAAGTTAGAGGACTTTTTATGGGTACGCGTAAAGGGAAATTTAGAAAATAGGAGGCGTGATAGTATTATGAAGCATTACAAGTGTGATGTGCTGGTTGTAGGTGGGGGAGGAGCTGCGCTGAGGGCTGCGATTGCGGCCAGGGAGCTTGACCCCCAATGCAGGGTGATTTTGGTTACCAAGGGTAAGCTGGGCACTACTGGTACCACTGCCAATTCGTGTTCCGACAGAATGGCGTTCCATGCCACGCTGCCCCATACCGAACCGGGGGGAGAAGATGCATGGAAGTACCACGCCGATGATATCTACAGGCTGGGTGGAAGAGTGTCGGATTACGACCTGGCAGTAATCCTTGCTAAAAAGTCGTGTGAGGCGTTTGAATATTTGGATTCTCTTGGAGTGCCGTTTGTCAAAAAGGACGGCAAAGCTCACCAGTTTGTCACCGATGGTTCAAAATACGCCAGAGCTTGTTATACAGGCCCCAAGACCGCCATTCACATAGAAGAAGCTCTGGTGAGAAGGGCAAGAGAGCTTAATCTTGAAGTGGTTGAAAACAGCATGGTAGTCAGCCTTGTAGTGGAGGATGGCGCAATAGCAGGGGCTATTGGCGTAAATGAAGAGGAAAAGATACTTGTATTTGAAACTCCTGCAGTTGTGCTGGGTACCGGCGGTGGTGGAGAGGTTTTTGAATATAACGTCTATCCTTCCGGTGCAACAGGTGACGGGTATGCCCTGGCATTGAGAGCAGGTGCATCTTTAGTAAACATGGAGTTTATACAGATCGGTTTGTCATCAGTTAAGACCAAGTTGGCCTGTTCGGGAAGCCTTATGAGGGCGGTACCACGCTTTGTAAACGACCAGGGGGAAGAGTTTTTGCTCAAGTATTTCCCAGAGGGTACCACGTGGATGGGGGTGTACAACGTCGTATTTGAGAAGGGTGCCAGCTGGCCGGTATCCTGCGAGCATGCCTCCAGCCAGATAGACATCGCTGTCTTCAAAGAAATTACGAAGGGCAGAAAGGTATATCTTGACTTTTCCGCAAATCCGCAGGGATTTCGGTTTGACCAGTTGAAAGCCGAAAATCGACAGAGATACGCTCAGGAGATAAGCAATCCGGTGTCTGAAGCAGAACGAGATGCCAGCCCACTCATGCGACTTAAAGAGATCAACTCTGCGTCGATTCAATGGCTTAAAGATCACGGCATTGACCTTGAGAAAGGCGAAATGATTGAGATAGTGCCTGCTGCACAGCATTTCCAAGGCGGGGTCAAGATAAGGGAAAGGGGCAATACGGAGATAAAGGGATTGTTTGCCGCCGGTGAGTGTGCTGGAGGGCAGCACGGTGCCAACAGACCCGGAGGTAACGCGCTTTTGGACTGTCAGGTGTTTGGCAAAATAGCCGGAGAAGCGGCGGTAGAGTACGCCAAAACGATCTCTTCAAGGGTAAGGTGGACTGCAGAAAGGCTGAATAACGTCTCGAAAGAGGAGCTCATATGGACAGGCAATGAAGGAATTGAAATGGTCAAGCCAAGCGAAAAGGACGCAAGAAGCATAGATGCTTTGGACCTTAAACGAGAGGTTCAAAGGTTGATGGGGCGATACGTTTCAATAGTTCGCACATATGAGGGCCTTAAAATTGCATGGCAACGTTTGGGAGAGCTGGAGCGATATAAGGTGCGACGAGGAGGTTTAAGCCTTATAGAATACTATGAATGCCTCAATCTTTTGTTGGTGGCTAAGGCTACAGTGTTTGCCTGCTTGCAGCGCTGGGAGAGCAGGGGACCGCACCTGTTTTTCGAGTCAGAAGAAGATTTAAAGCCTGTACCCGGCAATCCAGACTACGAGAAGTATTTTGTCATAAGGTACAGAGGTAATGAGCTGGTAGCCGAGGCTCAAGTTCCTGTAAGACCAACCGATATGGGAGGGTGAGGGACTTGGCAACGATAAAGGATGTGGCGAGAAGAGCTGGCGTATCGCCCAGCACCGTTTCACGGGCATTGAGCGGTAGAGTGCCGGTTGATAAAGAGACCAAAGAAAGGGTCATGGAGGCTGTGCGGGCGCTTAATTATAAGCCTAACGTTCTTGCCAAGGGTTTAAAGGAAGGGAAAACCAATACAATAGGCCTTATAGTGCCCAATATATGCAATCCTGTATTTCCTGCAGTGGCACGTGGTGTAGAGGATGTGGCAAGGGAACGCGGGTTTACCGTAATACTGTGCAATACCGATGAGAACATCGAGGCAGAAAAGGACTATGTTGAAAAATTGCAAAAGAGATGGGTAGACGGGTTTATATTTGCTACAGCCAGGGAAGAGAGCCATCACATACTCGAGCTTAAAGAAAAGGGGTTTCCGGTAGTGTTGGTGGTACGGCACATGGCTGAGGTGGTGGACGCCGTGGTTATAGATAACTATAAGTCATCTCTGGAAGCGGTGAGATATTTGATCAGTACCGGACACAGGAGGATATGCATTGTAAATGGGGATACCAGTTTAACGCTGTATAGGGAACGATTTGAGGGTTACAGGCATGCCCTCGAAGCTGCAGGTTTGGGTATGGAGCCTGACCTGGTCCTGGATGCGGCTGGGCGGGATGATAACGGCTATGGAGCTGTTATGGCCATGTTAAAGAAAGGGGTACTGCCTGATGCTGTGTTTGCTACCAGCGATCCCAAGGCAATCGGCGCTATACGGGCTATAAAAGATTATGGCCTTAGAGTACCTGAGGATGTTTCTGTAGTAGGATTTGATGACCTGGATATAAGCGCTTTCCTTGATCCACCCCTTACCACGGTTTCTCAACCTTTGTATGAAATGGGAGCCAGAGCAGCTCAAAGGCTTATTTCCCTAATTAACGGTGAAAAGCCAGACAAGCCGCAAATGGAGCTTGTACAGGCCAAACTGGTAATAAGAAAGTCGGTTAAAGTGCGAGGATATTGATAGAAAATTGATGGTTTGTGCTTTTATATCAATATATAGATGAATAGGGAGATGGTAAATTTATGAAAAGCAAAGCCATGGTTTTGATGAAGTTTAATAATCCGCTTGAACTTAAGGAGTTTGAGATTCCAGTTCTGGAAGAGGGTCAGGTGCTGGTTAAAATCAAAGCTGCGGGAGTGTGCGGGTCTGATGTACACATGGGGAGGGGTGAGGACCCCAGAACTCCCCTCCCCATTATCTTGGGCCATGAAGGAGTAGGAATAGTGGCTGAGATTAAAGGTGAAAAATTTACAGTTGATGGACTGCCATTAAAAGAGGGAGACTTTATAATATGGAACCGGGGTATCAGCTGCAACCGGTGTTTTGCTTGTAAAATCCTGAGGGAGCCATCGATGTGTCAGCAAAGGAAAGTTTACGGCATTAATATGTCGTGCAGCATACCTCCATATTTAAATGGCTGTTATTCCGAATACATCATATTAAACCGCGATACCGATATATTCAAGATTACCGAGGACATAGATCCCGCAGTCATAGTTTCGGCTTCATGTTCGGGTGCCACCGTGGCCCACGCATTTGATATGATTGAACATAATGTGGGGGATACGGTGGTAGTGCAGGGGCCCGGCCCGCTGGGGATATATGCCGTGGCTTTTGCCAAGAAGTTGGGCGCTTCAAAAGTTGTAGTTATAGGCGGATCCTCTTCTCGCCTTAACGTATGCAAAGAGGTGGGAGCTATTGTTCTGGACCGCCACACTACCACTGTAGAGCAGAGAAGGGAATTTATTATGGATATAACTGGAGGGCGTGGGGCTGATGTCGTGGTAGAGGCCGTGGGTTCTCAGGGCGTGGTGGAAGAGGGCATAAAGCTTTTAAGAAGTGGGGGAATTTATCTTTCGACAGGTTTTGCTCAGCCAGCTGGTGTAGAACACATCGACTTCTATTATGATGTGGTGAGGAAAAACATAAGGATTCAGGGGGTATGGGTGAGCGATACCAGGCATACCTGGCAGGCTCTCAACTTAGTACTTGAAAATCCAGAAATTTTCAAAAAGATGATTACCCATCGGTTTAAGCTAGTTGAGGCTAATGAGGCTTTAAATGTTATGGCAAACAGGCAAGCCTTAAAAGCGGTGTTGGAGATGTAGCTGTATTTATCAATTCCAGCCTTTGCATGTATTCAGCTTTGTGAAATCGTCAATAATTATTTATAGAAACATAGGCAACACTTACATGCAAAGGGGAATTGAGATGCCAAATGTAGAAGAGATAAGACAACGTGCTAAAGAAATTGCCGAGAACCACAAAATTAGGAAGGGCGCTGCACTATCCCGTAATGCATTTCCCAGGATTGATGAAGATATTGAGGTATTGTTTAAAGCCTATAAAGTTACCAACGAAGTGGTCAAGAAAAAAGGGTATATAGTTCCGGCTGCTGAATGGCTGTTGGACAATTTTTACATGATTGAGGAACAAATAAAGGATATTAAACACAGCTTGAGTCAGGAATGTTATAGTGAACTTCCTGTGCTTGAAGCTGGAAAGTACAAGGGATTGCCCAGGGTGTATGCGCTGGTAGAAGAAATGCTCTCCTATACCGATGGCTGCCTAAGCGATGATGACATCAAGGCCTTCATAATTGGATACCAATCAATAGCTCCTCTTACCAGCCGTGAACTTTGGGTAATCCCAATCATGATACGTATTGCTTTGATAAAGAAGATTCGCAGTATATCTGTACATATAGTGGAATCGCAAAATTTGAAAGAAGAAGCTGAAAAGTGGGCTGAGCGGTTACTAGCGGCCATTGAAAACGCTGAAGAGGATATACAGAGGGTCATTTCAGAGCACGACAGTCAAATTGGCACCATGATACCGGCCTATGCCGAAAGGCTTCTTAAATGTTTAAGGGAGCACGGGAGCGAAGCTGCTCCCATCATCAGATGGATTGACGGGAAACTGGCACTCCAGGGCACCAATGCCGAGGAGATAATACAGCAGGAGCATCAGCAACAGGCGGCATACAAGGTCTCTATAGGGAATGCCATCACTACCCTGCGTTTTTTAGCAGGAATTAAGTGGGAAGAACTCTTTGAAGAATTGAGTATAGTGGAACAAATCTTGCGCCAGGACCCCGAAGGAGTTTATGGGAAGATGGAATTTGCTTCCCGCGACTTTTATCGTCGGCAGGTGGAGGAGCTTGCCAAAGAAGCCGATGTTGGCGAATGGGAAGTGGCGCAGGCTGCTGTTGATTGTGCCCGTGAATTTGGGAATAATCCGCATGCTGAGGCGCGGCACAGGCATGTGGGGTATTACCTTATAGGAAAAGGCAGGAGGCAGCTTGAGGCACGGCTAAACGTCAAAAAGGGGATTGCTAAAAAGCTAAGGCAGGAAATAGTTGATCACCCTTATGGTTTTTATTTTGGTGGTATCTTGCTGCTCACAGCCGCTTTGTTTACCTTGTTTTACTTTATTATACTCAATTATGATAAGACTACGAGTTTGTGGGATCTAGTGGCATCTACGGCTATAGCCGTCATTCCAATTATAAGTTTGGCTATTGGCATAGTTCATTGGGTTGTCACCAAGATATTGCCACCCTGCCATATACCAAAGCTGGAGTTCAAGGATGGTATACCATCTGAATACCGTACTCTGGTGATAATTCCAGCCCTCCTGTCTAGTGAGAAGCGAGTTAAAGAACTGGTAGAGCAGATGGAGGTATTTTACCTAGCCAATCACGAGAAAAATCTCCATTTTGCCCTGGTGGGCGATTTTAAAGATTCCTCGAATCAAACAGAACCCCAGGATGAAAAGATTGTCGAGGCAGCTAAAAAGGCTATCGAGGAGTTAAATGCCCGTTACAGCCATGAAAGAAAGGATATTTTCTTCTATTTTCATCGCTTAAGGCAATGGAATCCGGCTCAGAAGTCCTGGATGGGTTGGGAACGTAAGAGAGGTGCCATCGTAGAGCTCAACCGCCTTTTAAAGGGCAGCGAAGACACCAGTTACTACGTAAAAGTAGGGGACCTTTCGGCACTAAAGTCTGTCAAATACATCATCACTCTCGATGCTGATACGCAACTGCCTAGGGATGCCGCCAAACGCCTGGTGGGTGCAATGGCGCATCCGCTTAACCGCCCCAGATTTAATCCTTCTACACCTCGGGTGGAAGAGGGCTACGGGCTACTTCAGCCCAGGATAGGGGTGGCTGTGGATAGCGCCAGCCGCTCCTTTTTTGCTTTAATATTTTCAGGGCAAACCGGTATTGACCCCTATACCACTGCGATTTCGGATGTTTATCAGGACCTCTTCGGTGAAGGAATATTTACGGGTAAGGGGATCTACGACCTGGATGCATTTTATAACATTCTGGACCAGGCTGTACCGGAAAACACTATTTTAAGCCATGACCTGCTTGAAGGGAGCTATTTGAGGGCCGGGCTGGTCACTGATATAGAGTTGATAGACGGTTATCCATCACATTATGTAGCCTACGCCATGAGGCTGCACCGTTGGGTCCGAGGTGATTGGCAGCTTATCCCGTGGCTGTTCTCCCGTATAAAAGATGCCAAGGGCAACAACGTGATTAATCCTTTAAACTCTCTTTCTAAATGGAAGATATTGGATAATATGAGGCGCAGCTTGCTTCCACCTGCCATTTTCTTGGCTTTGATGTTGGGGATGACAACCCTTTCAGGGCCTATTTGGTTATGGGTAGCACTTGGTATGGTTACCATGGCATTTCCTCTAGTGATTGATGTAATATCCAATTTCTTATCGGGTAGCAGGCGGACTGGTCCCTCCACAAAGCTAGCTGATGCCCTGTTTGGTGTCAGAAGCCTCACATGGCAGATTATATTGTCATTTGTGTTTTTAGCCCATCAAGCTTATTTGATGGTTGATGCCATAGCGCGTACCATTGTAAGGGTAGCCTTTACTCACAGGAATATGCTGGAGTGGGTGACGGCGGCTGATGCCGAGCGAAGTTTTAAGGGGCAGCTTGCCGATTTTTGGAGAAAGATGTGGCCTGCTACGGCTGTTGCGACTTTCTTCTTGGTGTGGGTTATCCTTTTCAATCCGGGGTTGTGGGTCCCAGCTATTCTGTTGTCTACATTATGGGGTTTGTCTCCGCTAATTGCTTATCGCATTAGCCGGCCCAAGCAAAAGCGGGTACCGACTCTATCGCAAGAGCAGATTCTAAGGCTGAGGCTTATTGCCAGAAAGACATGGAAATTCTTTGAGGATTTTGTTGGCTCTGAAGATAACTGGTTACCCCCAGATAATTACCAAGAGGACCCACCAGTTGGTATAGCTCATCGGACTTCACCAACCAACATCGGTTTGTACCTCATGTCAGTTATAGCGGCGCGTGACCTGGGATATATAACTACACTTGAGACCATCGAAAGAGTGGAGCGTACCCTTTCTACCATTGAAAAGATGGAAAAGCTTGAAGGCCATCTGTATAACTGGTACAATACGGTGACGTTAGAGCCACTTAGGCCTCGCATCATATCGTCGGTCGACAGTGGTAACCTGGTGGGTTACCTTATAACCATCAAACAGGGCATTGAAGACCTTTTAAAGAGGCCGCTGGTAAGCAAAGAAATGCTAGAAGGCCTAAGGGATACGATGATGCTTTACGGCAAAAAATGGGACTGTTTGCCTGATTACCCAGCGGTCAATGCTGATATTACGTTTACAGGCTGGAAGATACTCCTTGATGACATAAAACAAAAAGAGAGCGGTATTGACAGGTATATTGACCTTTACCTCCAGGAGATTGACTGTCTGGCACCATGGGTGACAATGCTGCTTAGTGTGCCTCAGGAGTTAAAGGGTGGCCAGCATGGATATTTTGAGACTGCCAGAAAATTTGGTAGTCTGATAGAACAGCTAGACAGAGGATTTTCGCCAAAATGGCTGCTGGATAACTATACCCTTGTTTTGGACAGCCTTTCGGAGGTCATGCAGTTGCTATATGAAGAAGGGCATGCAGATGAGAAAGCTCAACGGCTCATGGATTGGTTAAAGGATTTTGAACTGGCATTGGCAAAGTCACATGCTGCTGTAAAGGATTTTGTCCATCGTTGCAACGGTTTAAGCCGAAGGATTGACAAACTGATATTAGGTACCAATTTCCGTGTGGTGTATGACCCAAACTTGGAACTGTTTTCAGTGGGTTATGATGTGGAAAAGGGCAAGCTCATAAAGAGCTATTATGACCTTTTGGCTTCTGAGGCAAGGCAGACCAGCTTTGTGGCAATAGCCAAGGGTGATGTGCCGCAGAAGCACTGGTTCCGTCTGGGAAGACCTTTGACCATGGTGGGGGAATACAAGGTACTACTATCGTGGAGCGGTACCATGTTTGAATACATGATGCCGCTTTTGATAATGAAGAACTACGATTATACCTTGCTGGATGAGGCATATACAGCGGCTGTTGAGGCCCAGATTCAATATGGAGAACAGCGCCATGTACCCTGGGGTGTGTCAGAATCTGCATTTTATGCCTTTGACCTGCATCTTAATTACCAGTATAAGGCCTTTGGGGTACCAAAACTAGGGCTTAAGCGTGGGCTTATAAACGACATTGTCATTGCGCCCTATGCCACCCTTTTAGCGTTGCCAATAAATCCTGTGGCTGCCGTAAAAAATGTGGAGGCCCTTATTGCAGAGGGAGCAGATGGTACTTACGGTTTGTATGAAGCCATTGATTACACCCCTGAGCGTTTGCCTCAAAAGAAGAGGAACATGGTAGTTAAGAGCTTTATGGCTCACCATCAAGGTATGGCGTTGTTGGCGCTGAATAACTTCTTAAATGACAACGTTATGCAGGAGAGGTTTCATGCTTGTCCCATGGTCCGAGCCACTGAGCTTTTGCTCCAGGAACGCATCCCAGAAAAACAAGTAATTTTAAAAGATGTCAGCGAAAAGCCTTTGGATGTGGAGGCCGAAAAGGTAAAATACCATGAAATTAGGCCAAGAAGGCGTTTCTCGGAGCCTGTTACTGACATCCCAGAGGTGCATCTCCTGTCCAACGGTACCTATTCGGTAATGATTACAGCAGCTGGCAACGGATTCAGCCAGATTCAGGGAATAGCGGTTAATCGCTGGCTTGAGGATTTTACGCTGGAAGGGCATGGCATGTTTTTCTATATAAAAAATTTGAACTCAAACGAATTTTGGTCGGCTACTTATAACCCCACAAAAATAAGGCCGGATGAATACCGTGTGGTATTCGAACCTGACCACGCCGTGTTTTTAAGAAAGGATGGCAACATTGAAACCCTTACAGAGGTAACGGTATCAACCGAGCATAATGTCGAGATAAGGAGGATAAGCCTTACCAACCACAGTCAACACGGGCGTGTAGTAGAAGTCACCAGCTATTTTGAACCTGTGCTGTCGCCATTGGTAGACGATATGGCACATCGGGCTTTTAACAACCTCTTTGTCGAGACCGAGTATGTGCCCGAGCATAATGCCCTTTTGGCTAGAAGAAGGCCCCGGAAGCCTCACCACAAGCCTGTGTGGTTGGTCCATACATTTGTACTGGAAGGCGAAGCTATAGGCCAACCACAGTACGAAACTGATCGAGCACGCTTCATTGGCAGGGGTAGAGACCTGGCTTTCCCGCAGGTGATGGATCCAGAACATCCACTGTCAAATACTGCCGGAGCGGTGGTTGACCCTATCATGAGCTTGCGGCAGAGAATAGCCATCCCTCCTGGTAAAACTGCCAAGATATCTTTCATAGTGGGTGTGGCTGATAGCCGTGAGGCTGCTATTTCCCTTGCAAAGGAGTACAGGAATGGGAACGCCGCTTCCCGTGCATTTGAGCTGGCATGGACCCATAGCCAGGTTGAGATGCGATACCTTAATATAACTTCAGGACAAGTGAATTTGTACCTCAAGATGGCCTCGCATATACTCTATTCAACTCCTCTACAGAGGAATAAAGAAGAGCTACTAAAGAAGAATTGTAGAGGTCAGTCTGGGCTGTGGGCATACGGCATTTCGGGAGATATTCCCATAGTACTGGTTGAGGTAAGCAAGCTAGAACATATGGAGCTGGTCAAGCAAGTGCTAACAGCTCATGAGTATTGGCGCCTCAAAGGTCTAAATGTGGACCTGGTACTGCTCAACGAATATGGCAGCAGCTATGAGCAGCCTGTGCAGGAAAGGCTTCAAGATTTGGTGATGATCAGCCATGCCAGAGACCTTCAAAACAGGCCAGGAGGAGTGTACCTCATACAGGGGATATTCATGCCGGAAGAGGATAAAACGCTGCTTAAGGCGGCTGCACGCCTGGTGCTGTCAGGCGATGGCGGCAGCATATCGTCGCAGCTCAAATTCTATGAACCTAAAGAAGCGCTACCGCCTCCGTTGAATGTGACAGCGTTGACCGAACGTGAAGAGGAAATAGCATATGACGTGGAAGAGGACCTTGCCTTTTTCAACGGTTTGGGGGGATTTACAAGAGACGGTCGGGAGTACGTTATCAAATTGCAACGAGATAAGTATACTCCTATGCCCTGGAGCAATATCGTGTCCAACAGCCAATTTGGATTTTTGGTTACCGAATCGGGAGGTGGATATACCTGGTGCAAAAACAGCCGCCAAAATAAGTTGACGCCCTGGTCTAATGATCCCATCATTGACCCCGCTGGCGAGGTTATCTATCTAAGGGATGAGGATACGGGACAGGTTTGGACCATAACTCCATCTCCCATTCGAGAGAGGCAACCATATACCGTTCGGCATGGGCAGGGCTACACCATATTTGAGCATATAAGCCACGGGCTTTTGCAGCGGCAGGAGATGTTCGTTCCATTGGAACAACCGGTTAAGGTTTCAAAGGTGGTTTTAAAGAATCATTCCAAATGGACCAAGAGGATAACCCTTACTTATTACGTTGAATGGGTGCTGGGCGTTCAGCGGCATGGCACCAGCCAGTTCATCGTTACCCAACGCGACCAAAAGACGGGAGCCCTGCTTGCTAGAAACACTTATAACGAAGAATATCCCGGACGGATAGCCTTTATGGCAGTTAACCTGCCTGTTTCTTCCTATACATGCGACAGGACGGAATTTTTGGGGAGAAACGGAAGCGCACAAGACCCTGCTGCTTTGAAGAGAATTGGGCTTTCAGGGCGGACGGGTGCCGGTTATGACCCCTGCGGTGCGCTTCAGGTGAGGATAACGTTAGAGCCGGACCAGCAAAAAGAAATTTTGTGCTTGCTGGGCCAGGGTGAAAGCTTGGAAGAAGTGCACCGGATTATAGGCCTGTATAGCGATGTTGAAAGGGTGGATGAGGAGCTTGAAAACGTGAAGAGGCTCTGGGACGGCATCCTGGGGACAGTACAGGTAAGCACGCCGGAGCAGTCTATGGACCTGCTGCTCAACCGCTGGCTGGTATATCAGGTGCTTTCATGCAGGATGTGGGGCAGGACCAGCTTTTATCAGGCAGGCGGCGCTTATGGATTCAGAGACCAGCTTCAGGATTCCATGGCTTTAGTTTACAGCCTGCCTGGCCTTACAAGGCAACACATCATCGAAGCCAGCGCTCATCAGTTTGTCGAGGGGGATGTGCAGCACTGGTGGCACATGCCTTTCAAGGGGATTCGCACGCGAATGTCGGATGACCTGCTGTTCCTGCCGTTTGTGGTGGCTGATTACGTGAAGGTTACTGGCGACTTGAGCATACTGGATGAGGAAGTTTATTTCCTTGAAGATGCGCCTTTGGCACCTGGGGAGATGGAACGCTACAACATTCCACGTATCTCAGAAAGCAAGGCTACTGTTTACGAACACTGTATACGGGCTATAGAGAGAGCGCTTAAATTTGGACCACATGGCCTGCCTCTCATTGGCACAGGGGATTGGAATGATGGCATGGACAATATAGGAAGAGAGGGCAGGGGCGAAAGCGTATGGCTGGGATGGTTCCTTTATACCACGCTTCAGAGGTTTGCCCCCATTTGTGAGGCGCGAGGGGATCAAGAGAGGGCAAGGAGCTTAAGGAGTATAGCGCAGAAAATTCTCGAGGCTGTTGAGAGGCATGGATGGGACGGTGGGTGGTACAGGCGGGCCTACTTTGACGACGGCACGCCGCTGGGTTCTGAGCAGAATGACGAGTGCCAGATAGATTCCATATCCCAATCCTGGGCCGTCATATCAGAAGGTGCAAACCCCAATCGCGTTCATGAGTCCATGCGAGCGCTGGAAAACTACTTAATACGCCGCGAAGAGGGGATTATACGCCTGTTCACACCGCCATTTGATAAAACCCACCTGGAACCTGGATATATCAAAGGATATATTCCGGGAGTGAGGGAAAACGGTGGGCAATACACCCATGCTGCAGTGTGGGTGGTCATGGCGTTTGCCAAGCTGGGCGATGGCAATAAGGCTGTTGAGCTTTTCAATTTGCTCAATCCTATTAATCACGCTCGTACTTTAAGTGAAGTTTCGCGGTACAAAGTTGAGCCATATGTAATGGCGGCAGATGTGTATTCCACACCGCTGTATGTAGGTAGGGGAGGCTGGACCTGGTATACCGGTTCGGCGGCCTGGATGTACAGGGTGGGGCTTGAACACATACTGGGCTTTAAGCTGGAAGGTGAATACCTGATTATAGACCCCTGTATACCTCAGTCGTGGAGTAAGTACGAGATTACATACAATTACAGGGGCAGTACCTATCATATCATAGTGGAGAACCCGCAAGGGGTCAGCAAGGGCGTAAGGACGGTGCTGCTTGATGGGCAAAAGGTGCCTGATAAGAGGATTCGCCTTATGGATGACGGCATACGCCATGAAGTGCGCGTTGTAATGGGGGCCGGCGTGTAAAACCGGTTTTTTATTAAGTGTATTTACAAATTCTTTGAAAAAGTAAAATTTTTACCTAGTGAAGAATATACATATTTTAAAAAGAAGGAGATTAGCTTTATTTCGTGTTTTGAAACGTTAATTGCAAAATAAGGATAAACCTACTAACACAAATATTTGACCCAGTAAGCTAGTTGCTCCCAGCACATCACCGGTTACCCCACTTATTTTCTTCTCCGAGATGTATTTCATGGAGAGGGCTGTAAGCTGGGAAACCACAAACGCGATAATAAAATGATATGGTTTTATAAATAGCAGGGGCATTGTCCATAGAAATGATATGATGAGGTTGATTTTCGAAGTGGGATATAAAAACGCCCCGAGTCCTTCTTCTTTTGAAGGACGTGATATGTGTAGCAGCGTCGTCATTGAAAGTCTTCCAAATACAGAGGCATATATGAAGTTTATTGGGGGAGCAATTTTAAAAATCTCCCAAAATGAGATCATGTACAGCATACCGAAAAACACCGCAAAGGGGCCCACATTCCCGTAAGACATTATTTGAAGCCGCTTCTCTTTCGTGCCCTGGTTGAAAAAGCCATCGAAGGTATCAAGCAGACCATCAAAATGGAAAAGGTCAAACAGCCAAAAAGCAATGGCTATTGATGTGAGATAAAATATGGTGTTGTGAGTCGTTCTGCCCAGCGCAAAGGTCAGCCCTGGGATATACCCTATAAGCGAGAAGTATCTGACGCATGCTTTTATGTCTCCATCGGTTACGGTCATCTTGCCGGGCAATCTAACGGGTATGCGTGATATAAACGACAACGACAGCAGCATGATTTTGACCTCATTTACTGTTTTCTCTATGATTGTTTTTCCCATTGCCTTTCTCAACCTCTGTTTATCATATTTTTCCATATCTTCAAGGAGTCTTCCAGTAGGTCCATATCAAATATCTCAAAGCAGATATATGGTACAGAATACAGCTTATCGCCGAATAAAAGACATAGCTCCTCCAAAGTATCATCGTTAAGCTTTAAGTGGTCTTGATTGCCGTTTACACCCATAAGGTGAATCTCGACCACGCTGTCTAGATATTCAGGGGGAAATTTCTCTCCCAGCATGTGGTGGCCTATGTCAAACACCATCTTATCATAGGCTTCAACTTTTCCAACCATATTTTCTATGGCCACCTTTTCATTCCATTGGAAATCTTTAAATCCGTCAAGGGGATGCAGTACGTAGGTCATTACATCAAGCTCTGAATTTTCAAAAAATTCAAAGGCGCCCCTTGCCTCCTCAATATCGTTGGTGGGAAGGTGTACGGTGTACAGCAATCCCTGCTGTTTGAGCTCCATAAGTCCACCAATTTCCTGGCTTAGCAGCTTATGCGTTTCTTCATCCCATTGATACACCAGCAGTTCCACAAAATCAACTTTTTGGGCAGCAGACCTTGCATTTTGGTAGTATGTGCCAGGGAAAAGCCATGAAGTGGTGCCTATCAACTGTTTAAACAAATCCATCACCCGCATCACTTGATTTTTATCGGTATGCCGGATACAACCAAGAAAACTTCTTGCGCCCTGTGCGCCAACTTTAAGTTTAACTGGCCCAGCTTTTCGGTGTATAGCCTGGCTGTTTTATCAACAGGTATTAGACCAAATCCAACCTCGTTTGTCACTATGATCTCTTTACCTGAAACGGATGCCAGCAACTTCTCCATTTCCTGCTCAGGGTCTTTATTGTAATGGAATATATTCCCTAGCCATGTTGTCATACAGTCAACGAGGATGACGTCGTAATTGTCCTTTATTTGCTGTATAACATCATAAATCTTTATCGGCTCTTCAAAAGTGTCAAATTCGCTGCCCCGTTCAAGTTTATGCCTGGCAATCCGAAGCCTCATCTCTTCATCAAACGGTTCTCCCGTTGCCACAAAGGCCTTTTTGTTAAACTTTTTTGCCAGACTAAGGGCAAATGAGCTTTTGCCTGATTTTATGCCACCGGTTATCAGTATCATATCTGTTCACTTCCTTTTGAAACGCCTGCGGAATCAAACGTCGCCATCTCACGAATCATCTTTATAGCGGCTTCGATGATGCTCATGGCCAAAACAGCGCCTGTTCCTTCGCCAAGCCTCATACCCAAGTCCAGAATGGGCCTTAACCCAAGCGAATTGAGGATTACGCCGTGGCCTTTGACAGAAGATTTATGTCCTGCAAAGACGTAATCCAGCACTCTATTATCCATGTTATAGGCTATCAAGAGCGCACTGGTTGTGGGGAAGCCGTCCACAACGACAGGGACATGCGAATCTGCCGCCTCCAGTATGAATCCCGCCATTTCTCCGATGCAATAACCCCCCACTTTTGCCAAAACGTCGAGCGCATCAGCCTTATCCGGCCTATTGACCTCCATAGCTTTGAGAATTACCTGTTTCTTGTTCTGCAAGGTAGCGTCATCAATGGGTGTACCGATATCAAGTATTTCATCTATGTCATACCCAAAGGCAACAGCAATGGCTGTAGCGGTTGTCGTATTGCCGATCCCCATATCTCCAATTGCCAACAAGTCAGCTCCTTCATCTATTGCCTTGCGGGCAATTTTCCTTCCATAATCAATGCACTTGCTTGCTTCTTCTATACTCATTGCCGGCTGGGCAGAAAAATCTTTGGTACCAAATCCGACTTTTGCCTTGATTAAGTAGGGTGAATCTTCAAACTCGTAATCAACGCCTGAATCTACAACAAAAACTTCTGCTCCCACATGCCTGGCAAAGACGTTAACCGCAGCACCGCCGTTTAAAAAGTTGAACACCATTTGATAGGTGACATCCTTGGGATAGGCCGAAACGCCGCGGGCAACAACGCCGTGGTCACCCGCAAAGACATAGACCTTCTTGTTTTTCGGAAGGTCAGGAAGCTCTTTTCCTTGAATAAGCGCCATTTTAAGCGCTATTTCTTCAAGGTATCCAAGGCTCCCAACGGGTTTGGTGAGGTTGTTAAGCCGATGTAGAACTTTTTTCTTTAAGATTTCTGGATTGCCCATAAATCTTCCTCCCATAGTTTTTGCAATGTGCTTTAATTCTTTTGATTTAGGATAAATGAGAGAACTATTAGCGCACTATAGCATTTTAATTGACAGTTGCCAAACGTTCTTTTTATCGTTAATTGCGCCCATTTTGTGAACGAATGTGGAATGGAATGACATAGGGCCTTCCTGAAACAGGATTTTCCACAATTTTAGCGTCTACTGAGAAGGCGGTCATGATGTTTTCCCGTGTCAACACTTTAGCGGGAGAACCACACGCTATCATTTGCCCATCCTTCATTATGAGAACCTGGTCACAGAATTCCGACGCCAGATTTATATCGTGGAGCACTGCTATTACCAGTAGGCCTTTAAAGGCTAGGCTTCTCACAAGCGACAGTATTTCAAGTTGGTACCTTATGTCGAGGTGGGATATAGGCTCATCCATCAACAAAATCCTTGGCTTTTGAGCTAGTGCTCGGGCTATATACACCCTCTGCCTTTCGCCGCCGCTCAAATGCCATATGCTCCTGTCTTTCAGGTGCCATGTATTGGTGACTTCCATGCACTCCCTTACGATGTTTCTGTCTTCCTTCGTTTCGGATTGAAAACGCCTAAGATATGGCATCCTGCCCATCATCACTATGTCATAGCAGGTGAATTCAAAATCGTGTACCCCATCCTGGGGAACATATCCGATGTATCTTGCCCTTTCTTTTATATCATAATCCCTGATGTTCTTTCCCAGAATAAATACGCTGCCCGAAATGGGCTTTAAATACCCCGATATATTCTTAAGTAGGGTGGTCTTGCCACTGCCATTGGCGCCTATTATGCCCAGCACCATATTTCTATTTACGGTGAAGTCTATCCCTTTTAATACCTCAACCTGTCCGTATGAGAAGCACAAACCTTCCACTTTAAGGATTTCCATGGGTATCACATTCCTTTGCCTTTTCGTCTGGTCTTCACCAGCAAATAGAGGAAAAAAGGGCCTCCCAAGGCTGCCGTAATTATGCCTATGGGCACCTCTGCCGGCTTCAATATAACCCTTGCCACCACATCGGCAAAGAGTAAAAAGGTTGCTCCCATTATGGCGCTAAAGGGCACTAGCACCCTGTTATCAGGCCCTACTATCAACCGGGATATGTGGGGTACGATGAGGCCAACAAACCCTATGACCCCTCCAACCGACACAGCGGTGGCGGTTATCAGGGAACCTAATGCCAGCACCGCCTTTTTGACCAGTTCTGTGTTGACCCCCAGATGCTCGGCCACCTCTTCTCCGGTCAATATGACGTTTAAATCCCTTGCAAAAGTATATAAGGCCAAAGAGCCAATGGCTATTACCGGTGTCGAAAACATCACGTCTTTCCAGCTTACAAGGCTGAAGCCACCCATGGTCCAAAAGATTATCCTGGCCAGCTCGTTGTGGTTGAGCAGCATCATAAGGGATATGATAGCCGACATAAAGGTACTTATCGCAATTCCTGACAGGAGCATGGTGGTCATGGATATTCGTTCACTTACTTTGGATATGGTGTATACGAAAACCACGGTTATAAGCGATGCCACGAATGCCATGGCATTGAGTCCCAATATCCCTAATCCCAGCACTGTGGCTATGGTGGCCCCAAGGGCGGCACCCGAGGATATCCCCAGTATATATGGGTCAGCCATGGGATTTCTCAGTAGCCCCTGAAAAAAAGTGCCCGCCACAGAAAGGCCCATGCCCACCACTGCTGCCTCAATCAACCTGGGAAGCCTCAGGTCGAGTATTATTATCCTAGAAGTCTCATCGCCCTTGCCCATAAATGCATTTAAAATATTGTGCAGGGACATATCGACTGCCCCTGCCCAAATTGAAAATACAGCTCCCATAACGAACGCCAGGAATGCTATTAAAAAATATGCGCTAGTTTTCAGCTTCACCTTACTTTAAAACCTCCGGATGCAGTATCTTGGCAATCTCTTCTAAACCCAGAACGATCCTGTTGGAAGCCCTGGACACGATGTCATCGTTGCTGATCATGTACACCTTGCCATTTTTTACGGCATTGGTGTCTTTGTAGCCTTGTGCATTTTTTACATCATCTATTTTCCCGGCATATGCACTCATTATTATAACATCTGGATTTTTCTTGACCAGCTCCTCTAAACTGTATTGTACCCATTCTGCACCTGCGTCGGCCGCTATGTTCTCTCCCCCGGCAAGGGTTATAAGCTCATCGATAAACGACCCTTTACCTGCCGTCCAGTTGCCGTTTATGTCCAGCAGATAAAACACCTTTACTTTGGGCAAATCCTTTGTCTTGCTGCTTATTTCATGAATTTTATCCTGCATCTCCTTTATAACCTGTTGTCCCTTGTCCTGGGTGCCTGTGAGCTTGCTGATTAGCTCGATCGACTCATATATCTGCTGGATATTTTTTGCTTCCAGCACTGCCACGGGAATGCCGGTGGACTGCTGTAGCGACTCCATCTTGTCCTTGCCCGATAGGGAAGAGGCAAGTATTATGTCGGGCTTTTGCGCGATGATGGCCTCTACGTTTGGAGCATTAAAATCGCCTACCTTAGGCACGTTTTGCACTTCTGGGGGATAATTATCAAATGACGTGACGCCTACCACCTTGTCACCTGCTCCCAAAGCATAGATGAGTTCGGTTATGGAAGGCGCCAGCGACACTATCCTTTGAGGCTCCTTTTCAACAGTTACTTCCCTGCCTAAAAAGTCGGTAAACTTGAAAGGAAACTGTACCGCACCTGCATCTTGAGATGCACTTTCATTGTTTCCAATGCCTTGTAGCTTTTTGTCATCTTTCTTATCACTTGAGCAAGCTACAGCACCTAAAGCGAGCAAAATTACCAGCATCAAAGCCAATATGCCTTTAAAGCTCTTCATAAAAATCATCCTCCTCGGTTTAAGGTTTTTATATCAAAAAAAGGCCTCCTCCCTTACGGAGGTAGGCCTTTTGGGCACAAAGATATAAAAATATAGACTTCTCCCGGGCTTTAAACCCGGGCACAAAAATACTGCTCCACCTTCCCTCCGAAGGCGCAGTGTCGTCGTCTTATGGCAGGTCTCCTGGCTCGCGATTCATCTTCCACCCAGCCTTCCCATCCCCGCTTTAACTAAAAGGGGACAGTGGCGTATCAGGGCTTCATCCTCGCTCACAGTAGCGGGGGCTGCAGCGGATTTTCACCGCTTTCCCTTTTAACCTCTTCGGACCATAAGACTCAAACCACCTATGCAGTTTTACATATAAAATTCTACAATTGTTGAATGGACAAGTCAATAGGCATTTTCAAGGTTATTTTGAAGACTTTAAAAGTTAGATGATTTATCGGCTATTTGATTGACAAAAAGAGGAAGGCATAAGTATAATGTTTATGTAATGCTATATTTTGTTTCAGAGCGAATATTTATATTGAGATGGAATTTTCTTAAGAGAGGTATACTAGGGGAGAGTTTATAAATGAGAAATGTTTTGAGCGACAATGAGAGGTTTGTATTACTGGTATTACGTGGGGTATAATAACATTTATTGAACCGGTGACGGGTTTTTTTATTCAGATGTGCATCCTTTAATAAAGCTGTCACCTCATATACCGCTGGGCATTTATGTCTTAATAAGGACTTGGTTGTCCAAAAATAATAGAGTAAAGGAAGTGTTGCAATGTATCTGGCAACTTTTATAGTAGGGGACAAAGAAGATTGGGGCATTGTAAGGCCTGAGTTGGGACTTATCTGTCCTGCTCTATTATGGCTTGATGATAGAGCACCGCTAACCCTCCTTGAGTTTATACGGTTATCAGGTGCTTCGGATGGCAAAATGTTGTTGCCTGAAGCGCCTTTGCCGAGCGATCAATGGCTCAGCTTAGACGATGTTGAATTGCTAGCTCCCATTCCTAACCCAGCGCGCAACATATTCTGCGTAGGAAAGAATTATCTGGATCATATCGAAGAGCTAAACAAGGATAGAAATATATCGGGGCTTAATACGAAGTATCCGCAGTATTTTACCAAAGCCACACATACCGTCACCGGGCCGTTTGCCGAAATTTCACTGCACTCCAATGTTACATCGCAGGTGGACTATGAGGCAGAGCTGGCGGTGATTATAGGCAAGAGGGGTATCAACATACCTGAGGAAGAGGCGATGGATTACGTTTTCGGATATACCATCCTCAACGACGTGACGGCAAGGGACCTGCAGAGAAATCATAACCAGTGGTTCAAGGGCAAGAGCCTGGATGGATTTTGCCCCATGGGTCCCTGGATTGTGACCAAAGACGAGATCGGTGACCCGGTTGAGCTCAATATATCCAGCAAGGTAAATGGGGAGCTGCGCCAAAGCTCAAACACTCGCAATATGATATTTAGCATTCCAAAGCTTATAAGCATACTTTCACAGGGCCTGACGCTGGAACCAGGAGACATACTGGCCACAGGGACGCCGGCAGGGGTGGGTATGGGGTTTGACCCACCCAGGTTTTTGAAACCCGGCGATGTGGTGAGAATTGAGATTGAGAAGATAGGTTATATAGAGAATAGATTTGTGAAATAGGAGTTAGATAAGGGGATTGACATCTAGAAGGGACTATGTGATTTTAATTATTCAGGTAAAATCATAATATTATTCTTACTAAAATATTCCAGTAAAATCAAGTAAAATTAATCTCGTTGCTTACGGTGTAAACTGTAAGTTTGGCTACCGAATTGACTTTTTAAGCGAATAGGACAAACACCTCCAGCAATATCCTTTTACAGGAAGATTTTGCTGGAGGTTTTTTATCTTATGAGGGTTATATTCATAACAAAGAAATGGCTTATAGTATTTTGGGTTTTACTGGGTTTGATACTTTTTTTATTATTTGCATTGAAGTCCAAAGAGGACAGCGCAATCCTTACCCTTGCCTCACCGGTCAGCAAAAAGGTAATTGTGATAGATGCGGGGCATGGCGGCTTTGACCCGGGAGCTGTTAGCAATAGCGGTACCCGGGAGGATAGGATCAATCTGCTCATAGCCAAGAAGCTTAAAAAACATCTGGAAAATCAGGGGGCCACGGTCATAATGACCCGTCAAACCGATGAGGCTCTGGGAAGAAACAAGAGGGAGGACATGCAAAGGCGGGTTGAGATTATAAGAAACAGCAATGCCGATATAGTTGTCAGCATACACCTTAACAAGTTTCGGCAGTCAAAGTATTATGGTGCACAGACCTTCTACATGTCTGGAAGCGAGGAAGGGAAGAGGCTGGCGCAGTGCATCCAAACCCAGCTTATAAAAGTTTTAAACCGCGGCAATACAAGGCAGATTAAGGCGGTAAATGATCTTCTCATACTAAAAGCGGGGCAAGCTCCCAGCGTTGTGGTGGAGTGCGGCTTCCTGTCAAATCCTCAGGAGGAGAGGCTGCTCAGAACTGACGAGTACCAGGAGCAAGTGGCCTGGGCAATATACTGCGGCATTGTCGATTATTTTATTGAATAATAGTTTTTTATGGCAGTGATTTGTTGCTGGTTTGTTAATTTGGATTTTCTACCTATAAACACTTATGTTACAATACAGCCTGTTGTAGTAAAATACCGATGTAAATCTGGAAAAATTAGTGATTGTAATTGTTAAGTATAGGAATCAATTATATCCTGTAAATTAAGGATTGCGTTTTAACAGCTAAATACGATTCTAAAAAATTGTTATTTTTTTGTGTTGACATTGACGTAACGTAAAGGTTTATAATACGGGTGTCAAGGAGGGATGGTATGGAGTACACGATACATGAATTGGCAAAATTAGCAGGGATAACAACGCGGGCCCTTAGATACTATGATGAAATTGGGCTTCTCAAGCCGGCTAGAGTAAATTCATCAGGGTATCGCATATACGGGGAGGCAGAAGTCGATAAGCTACAGCAAATTTTGTTTTATAGAGAACTTGGTGTGAGCCTTAATGATATAAAAGAAATTCTAACTTCTCCATCATTTAATAGGGTTGAGGCCCTAAAGGAATACCGTGCCAAACTCCTTGACGAGAAGAAGCGTTTGGAAAAGTTGATAGCCAATGTTGAAAAAACCATAGCGATGTTGGAAGGGAGGGTAATTATGACAGATAAAGAAAAATTTGAAGGGTTTAAACAAAAAATGATTGAAGAAAACGAGCTGAAATATGGTAAAGAAATAAGGGAGAAGTATGGAGACGAGGCGGTTGATTCTTCATATAAAAAGCTGAAGAATATGACTGAAGAAGAGTATGTTGCTTTAGAGAAACTGTCAAGCGAACTCAATGAGACACTAAAACTGGCGTTTGATACAGGGGACCCTGCCGGTGAACTAGCTCAAAGGGCATGTGAGCTTCACAAAAAATGGCTCATGTACTTCTGGAGCAGCTACTCCAAAGAGGCACATATGGCGCTGGTGCAGATGTACGTCCAAGATGAGAGATTTAAAGCATACTACGATAAAATTGCTCCAGGGTGTGCAGAATTTCTGCGCGATGCTATGAGGATATATACCGGAATTAAGGAGTAAGCCTGTTGAGCCGCACAGCCTTCTTGCCAGTAATGGCAGGAAGGCTTATTTATATAATAGAAAATCAAATGGCAGAGGTAAAAGATTTCTTCACAGTGATTATGAAACTTAAGTATGGTTATCTTGGAAATCCGTTCCTATAGATGGAAACCATTATTTGACGAATGCTCAATGCAACAAATTTATTTAGGCCACGTCTAATTTATCGAAGCTATTTTATGGAGGAGGTTTTATCATGAAAAGGAGCAGTTTGTTTTTTGTATTGTTATCAATAATATTGCTTGTTTTATCGTCCTGCGGCAGTGCTGGCAACAGGGATGAGGCAAGCTTCAATGCTGATGTCCTTGAGAATAATCAGTCAAGCCTGCTGGTACAGCCTGTGGAAGGCTCCAGAGAACTTAGCTCAGCCGACAAGATTGTGGTGTATATAAATGATGATGTGAAGTTGGTTGATTCTCAAGGCAAAGAGATAGAGGTTAGCCAGATAAAAGCGGGGGACAAGGTTCAAGTATTCTATAATGGAGCTATAGCAGAAAGCTATCCTGCACAAATACATAAATGTTATAAGGTTAAGTTGATGGACTAACATGGGTTAGGCTAAAGCCAGGTGTATGTTGCTGAACTTACACCTGGCTTTATACTATAGAACAAATATTTTTCGGTTGAGCTTGTTGCGAGTGAAGATGGGGACAGAAGAGTACATAAGAATAGCGAGTCAAAGAGCCAGGATAGAGGGTATACCATCAGTAGTGAAGAGGAAATACAAAGTGGACTTTATGCCGGTAAGGGGATTATTGCGTTCAAAATTGTGGTTTGGGTTTAAGATAGCAGCCATGAATTTCAAGAGTTTATTGAAATGGATAAAGAAGGATCGGAAGAACAGATTAACTCCTTCTTTTTTATACTCATTTTTATATTTGTGTTCATTGGTTTGGTTGTTTTTCGACAATAGGTTTAAGAAATTTTATTTAGAACCGATACTTTTTGTGGGATAATCAAAAGGTATTTTTATGTAAAACCCATCGATTTATTCCAGATAATATGTAACTGCAAAAGTACCACTGATTCTATACTGATACACTTCAAACAAAATAGTTATTGATATTCTGAAAAACATGCTTTATAATAATTGCAACTTTTGATTGTTGGTTGAAGATGAAGAGTCCACTGTTAAGGGAATCTTCAGCCACAAACATTGGGAGGAATAAAAGAAAAGCTGAGTGGATATTGCAGTTTACAAAATGCAAGTATTCAGGTAGCTTGTTGTTATACAATTATTTAACAGGTGGTGTTACTGATTTATTGAGAAAAATGAAAGAAACATTGGAGAAAAGATAATAAAAGGCACCTTAATATCCAAATGAAGGAGGAAATATGCCATGGCAAAGGCGCTTATAGCTTTGGAGGATGGGACGTTTCAATTTGGGCAGAGTTTGGGAGCGGAAGGTGAGACTTTTGGCGAGCTGGTCTTCACCACGGGGATGACGGGCTATCAGGAAGTGCTCACAGACCCTTCGTACACAGGCCAAATCGTTGTTATGACCTATCCTGAAGTTGGAATTTACGGCATTAATGAAGAGGATGTTGAGTCAAATGGGATCAAAGTGTCAGGATTTGTGGTCTATAGAAGGGGTTGACACACGAGCCCTCACTAGAAAGGTCAGAATTAAGGGAGCGATGAAAGGAGCCATATCGACTTTGGACCTCAATCCCGAATCTCTCATAAAGCGCGTAAAAGAGAGTCCCAGCATAGTAGGAAGGGATTTAGTTGAGTTGGTTTCTCCCACAAATATCATTGAGGAGGAGCCAGAAGGAGAATTTTCAGTCATCGTAATTGACTTACGTGGTGGAAAGTAAGTTTTGATTAGGATTATATATCCTTGCCGATAAGGCTTAAGACAAGGCTTAATAATTATAAAGCCTTATCGGTGCTACTGGTGATAAAATTTAATATCTTGAAATGGGACTGTAAATTATCCGTATCAGCTCCAGAAAAGATATAAGGTTAAGCTGCTGGATAAAACAAAAATAGTTAAAGCCAGGTGTACTTTATTGGACTTACGCCTGGCTTTATACTAATAGATGAATATTTATTGTAGCAAAGGGGGATAAAGGATGGATTTTAATGACCTATATCAAATAGCTAAATCGGTGGTAAATCCCCGGAAGCTTTCTGATCATGCTGAAGCAGGCGGGGTGGGAGCAGCAATCCTTGCGGAAAGCGGAAAGGTATATACGGGCGTGTGCATCGATACAGCATGTTCAATGGGATTTTGTGCCGAGCACGCTGCAGCAGCTGCCATGGTAACTGCTGGAGAAAGCCGCGTGCTTAAAATGATTGCTGTGGGGTGGGATGGGCGTATTATGTCTCCCTGCGGCCGTTGTCGGGAATTCATAAGCCAGCTCCATGACGAAAACTTAAATGCCCAGGTGATGGTTGATGAAGGAGTTGTGGTAACCATAGGGCAGCTTCTTCCATATGATTGGAAGAAAGAAGTTTAATATTAAATCAATATGTTATGGGGGAGTGGTCAGTTTTTGGATATAAAACATATTTTGGAAAAAATTGCAGAGCCACTAAGTGGGGTATCAGGAGTTGTTGGTGTCGTGTTGGGTGGTTCAAGAGCCCGTGGAACTAACAGAATTGACTCAGACATAGATATTGGCATTTATTATGATTTGAGCAAATTGGATTTGTCTAAAATAAACTCTATCGCAACCGAGCTGGATGATTATCATCGTGAGAACATCATTACACCGATTGGAGGCTGGGGAGAATGGGTTAACGCGGGTGGTTGGCTGGTTATAGATGGAGTCCATGTTGATTTTATTTTAAGGGATATAAAGCGGGTAGAACAGGTTATCTGTGATAGTATCGATGGCAAAATTTCAGCTCATTATCACTGGGGACATCCACATGCATACATAAATGTTATGTACATGGGTGAACTTGCTATATGCAAAATTCTTGTTGACATCAACGGGCAATTACAAGCGTTAAAGGCCAAAACCATACCTTACCCTTCAAATATCAAGAAAGCCGTAATTGAAAAATTTTTGCCGGAAGCAGAGTTTTCTCTGACAATTGCTGAAAATAATGCTGGTAATGATGATATTTACTATGTTGCAGGTCATATTTTCAGAGTGATATCATGTATAAACCAAGTTTTGTTTGCTGTAAATGAGGAGTACTGCATAAACGAAAAAAAAGCGGTGAAGATGATAGCTGGGTTCTCAAAAGTACCATGTAACTATAAAGAGAGGGTAGATGAAATATTCTCATCATTATCTCATAATCCGAATGAATGCAGTATAGTTTGCCGTAAATTGAGAGCATTGGTGGAGGAAGTTAGGTTAATTACTCAATAAAATTTTGCCCAATATTGATTTTTTTATCACGTTTTGTTATAATTTTAACAAATGAAATATTGAGATGGTTTCTAACCTCAAGGGGTGGTTCCCTGAGAGAGAGGAAACGGATGTGCATTAAAAGTTTAGATATGTGCCCTTTTCCGATCTTTCGGGGAAGGGTATTTTTAGTTTTGGGCTGATGAAGCCTATATCAATTGTATACCTAGCTGTATTGAGAAAAGAGGATGTTTTCCCTTGTTATGTTAACAGTAATTGGAACAGGATGACTTTCTTATGTAGATTGGTATGTATATTGTAAACTAACGTAATGACCTGATGTAATTTGAGCTGTGGTATAAATGAAATTGTAACAGAAGAGGGGGTATAATATGTGCCTTAACAGCACGCCACGTTCAGAAAGACTGCACATAACCATACTGGGTAGAAGAAATGCCGGGAAGTCCAGCTTAATAAACGCTATAACCGGCCAAGACATTGCTTTGGTCTCGCCCATAAAGGGTACCACTACTGATCCGGTTTACAAGGCGATGGAACTTTTGCCGCTAGGGCCGGTGGTTTTGATAGACACAGCGGGATTGGATGATGAAGGCGAACTGGGAGAACTGCGCAAAAAAAAGACAATGGATGTTTTAAATAAAACTGATATAGCTATTTTGGTAGTGGATGGAAAGGTAGGTATAGGTGAGTTTGAAGAGCACCTGATGAACCTGCTAAGGGGATATAAATTCCCTGTGATTGGGGCTGTGAATAAAGTTGATCAATCATTGATTAATTCTGAGATAATAACCCAGTACAGCCAAAAATGGGGAATCCCGCTTATTGAGGTATCATCTATTACAGGCAAAGGCATAGAGGCCTTAAAAAAGGCTATTGTTGAAGTCGCACACACAGAAGAACAACGTGATGTGATTGTCAGAGATTTAATTTCACCGGGTGATTTTGTGGTGTTGGTGGTGCCGATTGATAAGTCCGCCCCTAAAGGGAGGCTTATACTCCCACAGCAGCAAGTCATAAGGGATATACTGGATGGCCGAGGAATGGCGGTGGTTACGCAGGAGGATAGGCTTAAGGCTACTATTGATGGGCTTGCTGTAAAACCACGGTTGGTCATTACCGATTCTCAGGTGTTCCACAAAGTTGCTGCTGACACGCCACCGGATATACCCCTCACTTCTTTTTCTATCTTGTTTGCGCGCTATAAAGGCGATCTGAAGGAGCTGGTGAGGGGTGCTCATGCCGTTGCTCAGCTTAAAGACGGTGACAGAGTGCTGATAGCCGAAGCCTGTACCCACCACCGGCAGGACGATGATATCGCACGTGTGAAGATCCCCCGCTGGCTCAAGCAAAAAACGGGCAGGGATTTAAACCTCAATTTTGTAAGCGGAGTGGATTTTCCCGATAACCTTAAGGACTATTCGCTGGTTATCCATTGTGGAGGATGTATGCTAACCAGGAGGGAAATGCTGTACAGGATAAGGCAGGTGACAAGCGCCGGCGTACCCATTGTAAACTACGGAGTGTTTATTGCGTACGTGAATGGAATTTTAGAGAGGGTATTGCAGCCTTTTGAGACTGAATTGCGGCGATAATGGATTTCATATAAAAAGCGTGGTTTTATAGCCGTATAGCCAATAAAGGGTATTGCCAAGGGTAACCGATTAAAATTCGTGGGAGGTTTTAATGGCGTAGTGGTTGGTACTGAATTTGCATTATAAAAAGCTTGTTTTATGCCGTAAAAACATAAAAATATGAGAATAGGAAGGGATGGTAAGTTATGGTGATGAGCTTAAAAGCAGATTTTATAAAGGATGAAGTTATCTTTGAAGCTCTTGAAAAAGGGAAAAATAAGACGGTTGGCGAGGTTGAGGCTATCATTGAAAAAGGTAGGCAGGCTAAGGGGCTAACTCTAGAAGAGACGGCTGCCCTTTTGCAGGCCGATGACCCGGAATTAAACGAAAAGCTTTTTAAGGCTGCCCGAGAGGTAAAGGATGCCATATACGGGACTCGCATAGTGATGTTTGCGCCGCTTTATGTGTCGAATTACTGTGTAAACCAGTGCAGGTATTGCGGTTATAAGTGTACAAACAAAATTAACAGGAAGAAGCTCACCGACGAAGAGATCCGCAGGGAGGTTGAAATAATCGAGAGCCTGGGCCACAAGAGAATTGCGCTGGAAGCAGGAGAGGATGATAAAAACTGCCCCATCGAATATATAACCCATGTTATGGATGTGATATACAGCACTAAGATAAAAAATGGGAGTATAAGGCGGATCAACGTAAATATAGCTGCGACCAGCGTGGAAAACTACAAAAAGCTTAAAGATGCAGGGGTTGGGACATATGTTCTATTTCAGGAGACTTATCACCGTGAGAGCTACAGCAAATATCATCCCGCAGGGCCAAAGAGCGATTACGACTACCACACCACTGCTATGGACAGAGCCATGGAAGGTGGCATAGATGATGTTGGATTGGGAGTGTTATTCGGACTTTACGATTACCGATACGAGGTGTTGGGGCTTTTGCTCCATGCTCAGCATCTGGAGGAAAAATACGGGGTGGGGCCACACACCATTTCGGTGCCCAGGCTGAGGCCGGCTGTAGGCGTTTCGCTTGAGGAATTTCCTTATCTGGTGTCGGACCACGACTTTAAGCGGATAGTGGCCATACTCAGGTTGGCTGTGCCATATACGGGTATCATCTTGTCTACGCGTGAGGCGCCCGGATTTAGGGAAGAGGTCATCAACTTAGGCGTTTCGCAGATTAGCGCCGGCTCGTGCACCGATGTGGGGGGGTATGTGCTTCACGACCAAGGGAATAACCAGCCTCAGTTTGAGCTGGCCGACCATCGTTCACCCCTTGAGGTTTTAAAGACCCTGTGCAGGCAGGGATATTTACCAAGTTACTGCACTGCATGTTATCGGGCGGGCAGAACTGGAGAGAGGTTTATGGAATTTGCCAAAAGCGGGCAAATTCATAACCTGTGTTATCCTAATGCCATATTAACATTTAAAGAATATCTGGAAGACTACGCCGATGATGAATTGAAAGTGCTAGGCAACCAGGTAATAGAGAAAAATTTAGCAAACATCCCTAATCCTGTCATGCGTGAGAAGACAATAGAGAGACTGAAGAGGATTGAGAACGGCGAAAGGGATTTGTTCTTCTAAAAGGTCTATTAAGAGAATTTTGGGAATTGGCACGAAAGATGGCTAAACTAAAGATGGAGTTGGTTATATAAAGTTGAGGTATAATTAGATGTTACACCAGCAGTTGTTCTAAACAAAATTAGGGGAGGTATCCGATGAACAGGGTAGATTTGCTGCTGGATAAGCTTTATAACACCAATGACCTTTCCGGGGATGAGCTCATTTTTGTGCTTGAAAATCTGGATGAAGAGCGGACACAGAAACTATTTGACTACGCCAGGAGGACGAGGGAACGATATTACGGAAACAAGGTTTATCTTAGGGGACTTATTGAGTTTTCAAACATATGCCGGATGAATTGCCTGTATTGCGGCATACGTGCCGGTAATAAAAAGGTGGAACGCTACCGCTTGAGCGAAGAGGAGATACTTGAGTGCTGCAGAGAAGGGTATGCCTTAGGATACAGGACTTTTGTGCTCCAAAGCGGGGAGGACCCGTGGTATACGGTGGATAGGATGGTTAACATAATCGTCAGTATAAAAAGATTATTTCCTGACGTGGCCATCACCCTATCCATCGGTGAAAGGAGCGATGAGGAATACCGGGCGTTTTTTGAGGCGGGAGCAGACAGGTATTTGCTTCGCCATGAGACGGCATCCAGGAGCTTGTATGAAAAGCTCCATCCTGGTGCCAGCTTTGACAACCGAAGAAGGTGCCTTGTAGTGCTAAAAGAAATAGGGTATCAAGTGGGGGCTGGCTTTATTGTGGGACTGCCAGGTCAGACCAGGCAGGACCTGGTGGAGGATTTGCTGTTTCTTAAGCAGCTTAATCCCCATATGATAGGTATCGGTCCTTTTATACCTCATAAGGAGACGCCTCTTGGTAATGCAAAGGGGGGTACGGTGGAAGATACGCTGGTCATGCTGGCGCTTGCGCGCCTGCTGGTGCCCGACTGCCTACTTCCCGCCACCACCGCCATGGGAACGCTGCATCCAAGGGGAAGAGAGCTGGCGCTTATGGCCGGTGCCAATGTGGTGATGCCCAATCTATCACCCGTTTGGGCACGGCCAAAGTATGAACTTTATCAAAACAAGATATGTACTGGGGAAGAGGCTGCACAGTGCCGGAATTGTATTGAAAGGCGGATCAATTCCGTCGGCATGGAGGTCGATATGGGGCGAGGGGATCATTATAAATTCAGGCGAAACGGGGACAAATTTGCATAAGAAAGTGTACAACATATTTTTTATATGAGGTTTAGAAAAGTCCTATATTAGAATGCCACTGATTAAAACCAAAGATGAATGGCAAAGTGCTATTTTCTCTACTATTTATGTAAAACAGGATGTCCTTGCTGATGAAGGTGGTTTAAATGCATAAAAGGTGTATGCCAGTTAAACGTCTACTCAATTGTAAATGGCTGGCCGTATGCTGTTGTGCTGAAAGCCCGTTCGGCATCAACGAGGGACATACCCTTTATGTTCATCTGGTTTATATTCGCTACTCCCACCTTTTTGTTTTTCAAGTCCCATAGGTACCGTATGGCTTCAGGGTGGAAACCTAAAAGACGCGCTCCTATGGTGTCCACGGCAACAGGATCGGTGCCGCTTATGACAATTCCGACGTGGCGCGGAATGCCGTTGTGGGGGCCGGTGCCTATCATGGCAGGGTTGGTGCTCACTATCGAAAGGTCGATGGGAATTATCTGTGCCATTGCGCTTATAAAGCCATGGACGTCATTGTGTATGCCTAGGTTCTTTTTGGGATACCCGTGTTCTTCCGCAGGTGGCCAACCCAAAGCTATATTCTTTATGGCTGCCGTCATGGTGGCTGCGCTGTGTATCTTAAGCTGGGCAAAGGAGATCAGAAAGGTCATTTCCTCATGCAGCTTATTTAAATTAGTGGCCGGCGGTGAGGAGTGATTCAAGTTTACCCTCATAAATGGCCCGAAATTTAGGTCTACAAACTCTACCTGTTCCTCATTGATGATTTTATCGTAACCAACCGCTTTCATGACGTCGGCGGTGGTCCTTTCTGCCGAACCGGTAGCCACCACTATCCTGCGAGGATTCTTTTGTTTAACAAATCTTATGATGGTGCGCAGGCTTTCGGGGCCTACCACATCTCCCGTTTCGGGACCCGCCGGTTTTACCCAATTGGGCGTTATGACCACCACATCGTTGGCATTAATCATGTTGTCAGCCTGAATCAGTCTCAGAGATTCGATTATGGCCTGGCTTTCATTGCTGTTCATAGCAATCCCTATATCAGCGGTATTTCTTCGTCTCTGTCGCAATTTTTACACCTCCGAGTTTATTTTGTCTAATTTTAAAGCAATTATTCTTTTTTTGACAGCGCCTGTATCTTTGTCCCATTTTGTGATAAACTTATTAGGTAGAGAAGGAGGTGTCAATGGATGGGTGAAATCTTATCGGCTTATTTAATGCCTCATCCTCCCATCATCATTCCAGAGGTTGGAAAAGGCGAACAGAGAAAGGCGCAAAGTACAATAGAGGCTCTTGAAACGTGTGCTCGGCACATAAAAGACAATAAGCCGCATACTGTAGTGCTCATAACTCCTCATGGACCAATGTTTAGAGATGCCATAGCTGTCATGGCTACGCCA
Source organism: Caldicoprobacter guelmensis (assembly GCF_016908415.1). NCBI lineage: Bacteria > Bacillati > Bacillota > Clostridia > Caldicoprobacterales > Caldicoprobacteraceae > Caldicoprobacter > Caldicoprobacter guelmensis. Next base: position 412,214 of record NZ_JAFBDW010000001.1, on the reverse strand, counting down.
CATTTGACGGGAAATTTTGCAAGGTTTGGAGCCCCCGGCGTAAAGATGTCGTTTGAAAACGATGTTGAACTTGCAAAGGCGATAATGGATCATGCCGAACGATTAAATATACCATGCATAGGGATCGATAACAGCGTGGCATCTGATTACAGGATATCCACGTCCATGGACTGGGGAGCCCTTGTGCCTTTATACTTTGTTACCAAGCAGTACAGTGATTTCAAGTTGGTTCATATCACATATGCCCCATTATCCTATGAGGCGTTGTATGCCTTTGGGAAGGCCATACAGGAGGCTGTGCGTGCCTGTGCAAAGGACGTATGTGTGATTGCCAGCGGTGACCTGTCGCACCGTTTGAGCCAAGATGGACCCTATGGTTTTCATCCGATGGGACCTAAACTTGATAAGGAGATTATGGCGATTATCGAGAGCGGGGATGTGGAGAGATTTTTCAATATGGCCCCTGTGATGGTTGAGGAAGGTGGTGAATGCGGCCTTCGTTCCATTATCATAGCCATGGGCACGCTGGACGGGTATGACCTGCATCCCAGGGTTTTATCCTATGAAGGACCTTTTGGCGTGGGATACGGTGTGGCCATATTTGAAAGAGGAAAGCCAGATGCCACACGTCTCTTTGTCGAGAGGCTGTTTGAGCGAAAGCATCAGCGTATGCAAAGGATACGTCAAAACGAAGACCCTTATGTTCGCCTGGCCAGGCGTTCTCTTGAGTCGTATATCCGCACTGGCAAGATAATTAAGTCGGATGATAACCTTCCCAGGGAGATGCTTGAAAACCGGGCTGGGGTTTTTGTTTCGATAAAAAAGGATGGGCAGCTTCGTGGATGTATTGGCACTATAGAGCCTACAAGGAAGAACATTGCAGAGGAGATCATCTATAATGCCATAAGTGCTGGGGTGCATGACCCTCGGTTCATTCCTGTAGATGAGAACGAATTGGAGGAATTGGTGTATTCAGTTGATGTCTTGAAAAAGCCTGAACCCGTCAAATCCATAGACGAACTTGATGCCAAGAGGTATGGAGTGATAGTCAGAAGCGGGCACAAGTCCGGCCTGTTATTGCCTGACCTGGAAGGGGTTGATACTCCCCAGCAGCAGATCGAAATTGCACTGCGTAAAGCGGGGATACGTCCTAACGAAAGCTATACAATAGAGCGTTTTGAAGTGGAACGCCATAAATAATTGACCTTTCACGGTGTAATCATCAAAGACTAAGGCTTAGAAGGTGTGTAAATTATGAGGGAAGCGCTGTTTTATGTCAAGGAAGGGGATAGGGTAAAATGTAGTCTTTGCCCGCACGAATGCTTGATTTCGGAAGGGAAAGCCGGCTTTTGCAGGCAAAGGAAGCATATAAATGGTAAGTTGATGGCCGAGGGATATGCCAGGGTCTCCTCAATAGCCATGGATCCTATAGAGAAGAAACCTTTATATCATTTTTATCCAGGGAGCTTTATACTTTCGGTGGGTGGATTGTGGTGCAATCTGCGCTGCTCATTTTGCCAAAACTGGCATATTGCCCACAGGGAACAATCCACCACTGTTGTGGAGCCCGAAAAATTGGTTGAAATGGCAATTGCCCATGATAGTGTAGGCATTGCTTTTACTTATAACGAACCCGTTATATGGTACGAGTATATCTTGGATACGGCGCAGCTTTGCAAACAAAAGGATTTGAAGGTGGTACTGGTCACCAATGGCTTTATCCAGATTGAACCTTTGAAGTATTTACTCCCATATGTCGATGCTTTTAACATAGATGTGAAGGCGTTTAATGATCGGTTTTATAGGGAAATATGTGGGGGAGACCTGTCTGCTGTTAAAAAAGTGGTGGAACATGCTGCTAAGAAGGCCCACGTTGAAATAACCACCCTGATTATCGGGGGACTCAATGACGACAAAGAGGAAATAAATGAGCTAGCGCGCTGGTTGAGCGAAATTGACAGAAACATTCCGCTGCACCTTTCACGGTATTATCCCAATTATCGCATGCAGCTTCCGCCTACTCCTGTTGCCACTCTTTACAGGTTGAGAGATATGGCTAGAGAATATTTAAACTTTGTCTATGTGGGCAATGTGGTAGGAGCAGATAACAACACCTATTGCCCTCAATGTAGGCAGAAAATAGTGGACCGTGGATACGTGATAAGGGTGATAGGATTAAAGGACAATAGATGCATCAATTGTGGGACCACCATCCCAATCGTCATATGAAATTTGACTCATTAGGGAGTACCATATTGTTAGCGCTTATTTTAAAATTCATGCTATTTGTTGTATAATAAATGTTGTGGGGAAACGGCGCAAATTGCGAGGGGTGGAAATATGTGGGCCTGGCTTTCAAACCTTATATCCTATATGAAACCGTACTTTCAATTCCCTGATATCATACGCCATGTTGTGGATATAGCTATTGTGGCATATGCCTTATATAAGCTTATGCTGCTTATACGCGAGACGCGAGCGGAGCAGGTCTTAAAAGGATTGGCAATACTATTGTTTGCTACCTGGTTGAGTAATATTCTGAATCTCAGTACGGTATATATGATTCTTCGGAATACTGCACAGCTTGGAGTCATAGCTTTGCTTATAGTTTTTCAACCTGAACTTAGAAGAGCTTTAGAGCAGATAGGCAGAGGGAGAATATTTGATAAGGTGATGTTTACTCAAAATGATGAGGATGTGACCGAAGTGATAGAAAATATAGTAGGAGCTGTCCAGAATTTGTCGTCAAATCATGTTGGTGCCTTAATCGTTATCGAGAGGAAAACGGGTTTAAATGACGTGGTGGAGACGGGGATTCGTTTGGATGCCAGGCTGACCAGGGAGCTGTTGGAAAACATCTTTGTACCCAATACACCCCTGCATGATGGTGCCGTTATAATAAGGGAGTCGCGTATAGTGGCCGCAGGGTGTTTTTTGCCACTTACCGAAAACCCCAATTTGAGCAAACAGCTGGGGACGCGCCATAGAGCGGCATTAGGAATTTCTGAAGCCTCTGATGCATTGGCTATAATAGTATCTGAGGAGACGGGTATCGTCTCAATTGCCAGTGATGGAAAATTGACCAGATATTTGGACGCTGAAGGATTGCGTAGCATCCTTGAGAAGATATATATAAAAGAGAAAGAAGTAAAACCATTTAGTTTGATAAAGCGGAGGGCAAAGGATGCATAGCAAACTTGGCAAGAATTTTGCTTTGAAACTGATCTCGGTTATCATAGCCATTATATTGTGGCTTATAGCTATAAGGGAACAGAACCCTGAAGTTACTAGAAACTATGACAGTGTTCCAGTTAAAATAGTAAACGAGGACAAGTTTAAAGAAAAAGGGCTTACCCTGGTATATGATATACCAAGCGGAGTGAATATTTCAGTAAGAGGAAGGGTACGGGATTTAGAGAGGATAAACGCCGAACAGCTACAAGGTGTTTTGGATTTGTCTGAGGTTAACGAACCAGGAGAGTATAGATTACTTATAGATATAAAGGGGCTTCCCTCAGGTGTTACCTTGAGGCGAAAGCCTGATGTCATTGTTAAGGCTGACTATCTGGTTTACAAAGACGTCGTCATTACGACTGATATTGATATAAAAGAGGCTAAAGGGTATCTAGCTTTTTCTCACAGCATGAAGCCTACAAATACCGTGAAGGTAACGGGGCCTGAGAGCCTTATCAAACGTATTTACAGGGCAATGGTATCCTTGAAACTTTCAGAAGTATCTTCTACTGTTGAATACTCGCTGCCAGTTTTGTTAATGGATGAGGAAGGTCGAACCATCGAGTCAAAATACATTAATATTAATCCCAGATACGTAACAGTGGTAGTGCCAGTCTATCCCACTAAAGTTTTACCAATAAAGCCGAATATTGCTGGTGTTCCTAATGATAATTATGAAATAGTAAGTGTAGAGGTTTATCCTCAAGAGGTAACTGTGAGCGGAGAAAAATCTATTCTCGATAAAATAGATTCTATAAGCACCCAAGTTTTAGATATAGAAGGAGCTACTGCTGATGTAAAGCAGACTTTAAAGCTTCAAAAGTACGAGGGTATTACTATAGCGCCTTCCAATCCAAACGAAGTGGAGGTCATAGTGCGAATTAGGGAGAAAGACATCCAGCGAAGTTTAACTGTTGATAATATTCAAATAATAAATACGCCAGAAGGGAGTGAGGTTGAACTGGAGCCTACAAGTGCTGAAATAGTCATTAGCGGACCAGCGACTGTAATAAACAGCGTCGATGAAAACAGTGTAAGGGCTTATGTAGACCTTGCTAATATATCTAGAGGAGAGCACAGGCTAAAAGTAATGGTGGATATACCTTCAGGGACTCATTTGGTAGAGGTTAGGCCTGCGGAGGTAACAGTTAATGTGAAATAAAGCCACCTTATATGAAAGGTGGCTTTTGCTAAAAAAATTTGCGTATCCCTGTCTCAATTTCGAATTTGGCACGCAACAGTACCTGATTTATTTCCTCCACCTTGACCGGTTTAAGGATATAATCATAGGCGCCTACTCTCATGGCCTGACGGAGATACTCGAAGTTGTCATAGTTGCTTACGATCACGTATTTTATATCGGGCCATCTTTTTTTTGCCGTTTCTATAAAGGTTATGCCATCCATCTTGGGCATGCGTATTTCGGTAAATATTACATGGGGTGATACATGCGGCAGTAGAGCCAATGCCTCTTCGCCGTTATTGGCTTCGCCTACCAGCTCAAAGTCATTTTCCACCCATTTTATTTTGCTGTCGATATCTCGCCTTGCTTCATAGCTGCTGTCCACCATCATAACGCGCAACACCATAGCCTTCATCCTTTCCGTCGTTTAGTGATTGTACCAGTCCAATTATAGCATTAATATATTGAGTTGAAAATCCGATTTGTTATTTTAGTTAGCAAGCAAGTAGATTAATGCGGGTTTTATTTGCTTTTAATGTGGTTTAATGGTATCATATTAGCTATGAAAATTACGTGGACCGAACAGGGTAAAAGGCTGTGGGTAGTAACACGAGAAGATTGTAGCTTGTAAAAAATAAAGCTATAATAAATGAGATGGAAATCTAGTGAAACTAAGGAGGAAGGTTATGATTGACAGGGAAGTAGAACTCATTATAAAGTATTCGTATCCCAGACTGACAATGGAAGAGTATTTCGAAGCGCGATCATTAATTTTTAACAACCTTACCGAGGAAGACATAAAAGTGCTGAAAGAGGAAAAGAGAAACGCTTTAAATAAAGTGATAAACAAGATATTGAAGCGAATTATTGGTAGTCGAGAGGTAGTAGATGGGACGCTAAAAGAGGATAAGGTAATGCCAGAAGAGGTACAGGACATAATTACGCGAATAAAGGTTACAAACCAGGTGGAGGGGCAGTCGATCCAGGATGGATTCTTTATAAACATCCCTCTAAAGGGGTATTACTGCCTGCTTGTCCAAAAGCAGAGATTAGCAGTATTTGAGATGTATGTAAACATGGACGAAACGACGTTTATCAAGGTAAACAGGAAACTGGCGCTGTACAGTGAAGAGGATTATTCAATAGCGCTGAAAAAGCCGGATAATTCTGAAGGAATAGCCATAGTGGACAGAGAATCCACCACTGGAATCAAGGGAGAACGTTTGACGCTGGTTACGTATTTTAACAGGGATTGGTACTATATAGATAGCTTAGAAAAATATGGAGTTAAACTATTGTGTTAGTAATGTTGGGCAAAGGCAAAAGTGGATTGTGAGGAATTGGCTGATAAATGAGAGAATTATATTTTTATTTGTAATAGTAAGCGAAACGTTTTGTAATTTCAAGATATAAGCAGAAATAATTGCTTATCTCCGTATAGAATTTGAATTTTGGTTTATAATTTTTGTTTTTGGCTGCTTTATAAGGTTGAAAAGAGGCTAACAATGCTGCTAAACTAAAAAGTAGTTGGGTGTATGTAATTTTTACAATCATTATAATAATTAAAATAATAATTTAAATGATAATTTCAACATAGAAAAATAGCATAGTCGAAAGGGGTTTATAAGTGGAGCAAGTCTTTTACAAAGTCATAGAAACGCTTAAGCAACGAGGATGGAGTTTACACAATTATAATGTCAGTGTAGGTTTTGATGGTTTTATCGATAGAGTTGTTAAGGCTGTACAAACCAGTAAAGAGGGGGAAAAAGTGTTTTTTTCTACTATATATGAATTTGTAAATTACATATTGGAAAGAAAAAATGGAGATTGCAACATAGAAATTGTAGAGAGAGTATCTAAAATAGGCGGTAATGCTCCTATATTGTCAAATGCACTTGGAAAACTGGGGGTAAAAGTAAATTGCATTTGCACGGCCGGCATTCCAACAATTGAACAAGTCTTTTCAGAAATGTTATCCAACTGTACAATCCATTCCATAGGGAGACCGGGCTATACTTTAGCATTAGAATTTAATGATGGCAAAATAGTGTTTGGAGAAACAGGAATTTTGGATGATATTAACTGGATGAGCTTAAAAAATAAAATGGGAATACAACAATTGAAAGAGCTTTTTATGAAAAGCGATATTATAGCTCTAGTTAATTGGTCTGAAATGAGGGGAGCAAGCGATATATGGGAAGGTGTACTGAATGAAATATTGAAAGATACAGCAGGCAGTCAAGTGGTTTATTTCGATTTGTGCGACTTTACAGGCAAATCAAAAGAAGATGTTATTCGTGTAATAAAGCTAATTGAGAGTTATAGTATGGTTAGGTCTACAATTTTAGCTGTTAATGAAAATGAAGGTAAGGCGTTGGCGGATGTTGTTTGTGGAAACTCAAGTGAGGGGCATGAATTGAGGAAAATTGTGGAAGATGTTTACTCCCGCGTTAATGTAGATATTTTTATCCTGCATTCAGCTAAGGGCACAGTAGCGGCAGATGAAAATGGCGTATATGAGGTAAAGAGCGCATTTGTTGAGCATCCTCTGTTGCTTACAGGGAGTGGAGATAATTTTAACGCCGGCTTTTGTGTGGGTTTACTTTTAAAGATGGATATCATATCTTCGTTGTTACTCGGAAATGCAGTTGCTGGCTACTATGTGCAAAGAGGTAGGAGTCCATCTCTAAAAGATTTGATTTCTTTTTTAGAACAATGGGTGAATAATTATTAAAGTTATAAAAGAGGAGGAAAAAATAATGGGAAGAATTAGGTGTGAAGTAACAATATTGAAACCGGAGGAAATAGAGCTCATTCACAATAGGACACTTAGAATATTAGAGAATGTGGGTCTTAGAGTACCCAATGAGGAGTGTCTTGACCTGTGTGAAAAAGCGGGGGCAATAGTGGATAGGCAATCAAGTGTTGTACGCATTCCCTCAAAAGTAATGGAATCTTTGCTGGATATGATTAGAAAAAAATACGCTGACGAAGATAATGTGGAAATACCTTCCAAGTTAGCCGGTTCTATTTCAACACAGGTGTTTGTTATAGATTATAAAACTAAAACTAGAAGATATGGACTGCTTGATGACGTGATGAAAGGCATTGCTTTGGTTGAACATTTGAGAAATATACCCTTCTGTGACGCTGTCACCATTCCGTCGGATGTACACCACGCCATTACAGACGTAGTTTCTTATCAGAAGATTTATGAATATTCGACCAAGCCCGGTGGTACTTATATCCTGTCTCCCGAGTCGGCTAGATACATTATTGAAATGGCAAAAGTTATGGGTAGAAAGGTGGGTTATCTATTAGAAACTGTAAGTCCGCTTCAATTTAGAAAAGAGAGTTTAGAGATGGCTCTCATATTTGTCAAAGAAGGGCAGCCCTTAGCTATTGCTCCGATGGTCATGGGAGGGGCAACTGGTCCTGTGACTCTGGCAGGGACTGTTACCTTGATGAATGCCGAAGTGCTTGGCAGCATGTTTATGGTGTATGCTCTAAGTAGAGAAATACCCGGCTTTTATGGACATGGTACACATTCAATGGACTTGAGAACCATGATATGCTCGTTTGGTTCACCTAACCAGGCATTGTTAGGCATTGCAAGCGCTCAGCTGGCTAAGTTTTATGGTATAAAGGCTGGCAGTAATTCAGGACTGACAGATGCTTTAGTGCCTGATTTTCAGGCAGGTTTTGAAAAGGCATTGAGCGCAATAATGAGCTGTATGGGGGGTACAATAGGGATAGGAGCGCAGGGCATTGCGGGTGCAGATCAGGGGTTCAGCTTTGAGCAGTTGGTTATAGACAATGAGTGGATTGATGCGTATAACTATGTTATCGATGGATTTGAAGTAAACGATGATACCATAGCTGCTGACCTCATAGAGAGAGTTGGAATTGGAGGCAATTTCTTGGGCGAAGAGCATACGTTGCAATACATGAGAAAGAGTTATTGGTTTTCTAAGCTCTTTAATAGGAATAACTGGGACGGTTGGGTAAAGGAAGGTTCCAAGTCGTTGTTAGATAAAGCTCATGAGTTTGTTGAAGAGGTTACGGCTGGATACAAAGAGCGTTTGCCTGTAATTGAAGCTTCAAAGTATGAGGAAATTGAATATATAGTAGAGCGTGCAAAAAAAGAACTATGTAAGTAGGAGAGTAGTGCTATGGATTATAGGGAGCACAATGAGAAAGCCAAAGCTGTGTGGAATGCCTATTATAAAGGAGAGCCATTTAAAGTGCCAGTGTATATCTATGCTGATGCACGAAATTGGATCTTTGAAAGAGAATTAAACAAGGAAGGCATAACTTTGTGGGATTATGTGAATTCGCCGGATGTCATGTTTGAGACTCAAGTGAAGGCTCAAGAATGGATTAGGCTTAACATCATGTCTGATAGCCCAATGGGATATCCAGAGGAGGAAGGCTGGTCTGTCAGGGTGGATTTTGAAAATTTTACTGAATTGGCTTGGCTGGGGGGTAAAGTAGAGCCTGGTATTGAGCCTCACGTGCGGCCTTTTTTGAGTGATGATGATAAACGGAAAATATTTGATAAGGGTATACCTTCGGCTTTTGATGGCTTTGGGGAAGAGGTGTTAAGGTATTATGAATACTTCCTTGAAAAGGCTAAAACCTTTGTATATAAGAATATACCTGTAAAGAACGTTTCTATGCCATATAATTTTTATGGAACAGATGGGATATTTACAACTGCATGTGGGATAAGAGGCATGACTAATTTGATAAATGATATCTACGAGGATCCAGATTATGTAGAGGCTCTTTTAGACTTTGTGACAGAGGCTATTATCAGTAGGATGAAGGAAGTAAGGAGGTATCTTGGGGAAGAAATAAAAAGTGAGAGTTTTGGCTATGCTGATGATGCTATTGTTTTGCTTTCTCCTTCCTTATTTAAGCAACTTGTATTACCAAAAATAAAACGAATATATGATGAATTTACAATAGAAGGTGGCAGGCGTTCCATTCATTTGTGTGGCGATGCCCAGCGTTTCTTCCCAATACTGCAAAAGGAATGCGACATAGTGATGTTTGATACCGGCTATCCGATAGATTTTGAACATTTGTACGATGAACTACACCCCGATACCGAAATATGGGGAGGTCCCAGCGTAGTATTGCTGAAAAACGGCAATCCTGAGGACATTAAAAATGAGGTAAGGAGAATACTTCAAACAGTGATGCCAAGGACAAAGAAGTTTGTTTTAAGAGATGCTAACGCTTTGATTCCAGGTACTCCACTTGAAAATGTAAATGCTATTTATGAAGCGTGTGAGGAATGGGGTTATTATTGAGTCTATTGGGAAAGAGGAAGAGATTGCTAAAGATATTTTATTGCTGGTATTGTATTAGGAAGCGTAAAAGAATAAAATTTATGACAGATAAGTTTTTAAACAAGGGTGCTGATGAAAGATGATAAATGACATAATAGATATCAAACAAAAAAACGTTAAAGATGTGATCAAGTGTATAAGGTTTAGTGATGACCTTACAAAAAAGGATATTTCGCAAAGGACAGGGCTTAGTTTTTCGACGGTGTCTAACATATGCAATGCTTTAAAAAGTAAGGGAGTGGTAGATGAGGTTAAAGATGTCAACAACTATAGCGTAGGAAGGACCCCTCACTTTATAAGGCTCAATTATGACCGCTTTTTTGTGCTGTGTTTGGACCTTCAACTTGAGGGTTTCTTAAAGATGGCATTGATGGATTTAAGGTATAACATCGTATTCAAACATGAGGAATATGCACTGATATTTAAAGATGCATCTGAAATTATCAGCTACAGCTACGAAAAGTTTAAATATTACGTTGGAAAACTAGGAGTTATAACAGACAATATAATAGGAGTAGGTGCTGCTATTTCAGGTATTTTTGATACCGAAAAGGAGACTGTGGTTAGTTGTGCAGTACCTATGTTTGAAAATCAACCATTAAAGCGGATGATAAGCGAATTATATGGAATGCCTGCTTATGTTGATAACGAATCTAACTTGAGCGTTATAGCCGTAAGTGCTCAAGAAGGTTTGGATAAAAACATAGTATATGTTTATATTGGAGAAGGAACAGGTCTTGGCGTTATCGTTGATGGCGTATTGTTAAGAGGACACAGGGGTTATGGTGCTGAAATAGGACATATACCTATTGGAAGATTACGTAAGGTATGTGAGTCCTGTGGAAGCTATAATTGTGTAGAAACTGACCTCAGTATCAAAGGTTTCCTATATAAATACTATGGCCGTGATGGGCTGAAAGATATTTCTGCAGGTTGGAATAAATTTGTGAGCAGTGTTTTAAGCGAAGAAAAGAAAGCCTTGGAAGTGATAAATGAAAATGGAACTATATTGGGTGAGTTGGTGTCTATCCTTGTTAACATGTTTGATCCAAGTGTAGTATATATAGGTGGGGTAATAACTCCTATATTTGATAAGCTTTTGCCTTTTGTTCAGGCAGAAGTGGAGAAAAGGTTAGTTGTAAGAGGAAGTGAGGTGCCGCCAATAAAATGTGATTACGAAAGTGACTATAGTATGTTTAAAGGTAGCTGTGAAATTTTAGTAGAAAAGTGGAACCCCATATAAAATTTACTACAATATTAAAACCAGAAATACATAGGGGAGGTATTGAAGTTGAACAAGACAAAAATTGTGTTCATTGGAGCAGGAAGCATGTCATTTGGACTGAGCGTGTTTAGGGATATATTCACTACTGATGAACTAAGAGGAAGTGAGCTGTGCCTTGTTGACATCGATAACGATAACCTTATGAGGATGTATAGGCTTGCTTTGAAGATGAATGAAGCATCAGGCGCAGGCATAAAAATCACCTGTACTACCAATAGGCGAGAGGCCCTTGATGGAGCACAATTTGTAATCAACTCCATTGCCATAGAGCGCTGCCGTCTTTGGAAATACGACTTTGAGGTGCCCAAAAAGTACGGAATTAGGCATACGCTAGGGGAAAACGGTGGGCCTGGAGGCCTTTTCTTTACGATGCGCACCCTGCCGGTCATTTTCGATATAGCAAGGGATATGGAAGAGCTGTGCCCTGACGCTTATTTCCTTAACTTTTCTAATCCCGAGAGCAGAATAATATTGGCGCTTAGCAAGTACACTAAGATTAAATGCATGGGGCTCTGCCATGGTATATTTATGGGTAGGGATACCGTAGCAAGGATCATGGGGGTTGACGAGGATAGCATTGATGTATTAGGTGCAGGGCTTAATCACTTCCAGTGGCTACTTCAGATAAGGGATAAATCCACAGGGGAGGACTTGTATCCTTTGTTGAGAGAAAAGAACAAGGCATATGACCCAAATTTTATGCCATTTTCAAGAAAGTTGTTTGAAATATTCGGATTGTTTCCGTCGTGCAGCGATGATCATATAGGAGAGTATTTGGCATATGGATGGGAAGCTGGAGAAGAGGGTTATGACTTCGAGTGGGACGAAAGGAACAGGGTTACGCTGAGAAAAGAGATAGAAGAAAGGATAGAAGGGATAAAGCCTATTCAAGATTGGTTTACGCCTTCTGGGGAAAGGGTTGTTCATGTTATTACAGGCATTCTAAACAATAAAAAGTCTTATATAGAATCGGGGATAGTTTACAACAAAGGAAGTATATCCAACTTGCCCTATGATGCTGCTGTAGAGGTTCCTGTTGTAGTGGATGCGCACGGTATACATCCTATATCTGTAGGAGAGTTACCGAATGCTATTGCTGCTCTGCTATCAACTCAGGTGTTTGTTCAACAATTAGCGGTAGAGGCAGCCGTAAAGGCTTCAAAAGAAATAGCTTTGCAGGCTCTGCTTGTAGACCCTGTGGTTAACAGCATAGATGCGGCTTATAAAATACTGGATGAATTGTGGGAAATTAATAAGCCATATATACGTCCCTGCCTATAAGCAAGGATTTGGTGAATGCAAAATGATGGGAGCAAGGTGATAATATATGGATTTAAGGATATATAGTGATTATAAAGAATTGTCGAAAGAAGCAGCAAAGTTGATAATGAACGTAGTTAATGCGAACCCGACAGGTTTATTGTGTTTGGCAGCAGGACATACACCTATAGGCATATATAAATGCCTTGTAGACTTTGCCAGAGAAGGAAAGGTTGATTTTTCAAGGTGCAAATTTGTAAGCTTAGACGAATGGGTAGGTTTGGGCATGCAAGATGAAGGAAGTTGTATAAAATTCATGCACGATAATTTATTTAACCCCCTTGGGATTTTGGAATCAAATATCGCGTTTTTTAATGGCCAAGCTTCAGACCCTGAATTAGAGTGCAAAAGGATAGATGAGTTTGTGCTTAAAAATGGACCCATTGATGTGGTGCTTTTGGGGATAGGCATAAACGGCCATATTGGCTTTAATGAACCTGGCTCTCCTTTCGATGCTTATTCCCACGTGGTTGTACTTGATGAGATAACAAAAGAAGTGGGTAAAAAGTATTTCACTGTGCAAAGGCAGCTTGAGAAAGGGCTTACTCTCGGAATAAAACACTTTTTAGAGGCTAGAAATGTTATACTTGTGGCTAGCGGAGCAGGAAAAGCTGAGATTATAAAGAAGACGGTAGAGTCACCACCTGATACTAGCCTTCCTGCTACAGCATTAAAGCTGCATAATAATTTTTATTTGCTGTTGGATAAAGAGGCTGCTTCGTTGTTGTAAAATGGTAAGTTAAAATTGGGATGAATTTTCATAGCCTAAGGTGTATGAAGCAAATATTTTTATTTATTTTGGTAATAAAAAAGGATGTGATGTCTGTTTTGATATCACATCCTTTTTCAGTTTTATTTTACATTATTTTACCAATGAAAACTCTATTGACAAGTAGTCCTTTGAGTTTTTACCCACCATTGCGATGAATTTGCCTGGTTCAGAATCAAATGTTCCATCAAGGGTTGTAAATCTTAGCATATCTTCGGTTATGGTAAAGGTTACCTTGCAAGATTCACCAGGTTCAAGCTTTACTTTTTTAAAGCCTTTAAGTTCCATAATGGGTCTAGAGCGGCTTCCTACTAAGTCTCTGATATATAGTTGGACGGTTTCGACTCCTGGCCTGCGACCGGTATTTTTGACGGTTACTGAGACATTAATTGCGTTGTCGGGAGTAAGTATATTATTATCAATTTCTATATTGCTATACTCAAAGGTTGTATATGTCAAGCCGTATCCAAAAGGAAACAGAGGAGCATTTGGGATGTCTAGATACATGGAGTAGAAGCGATCAGTACAATCTTCGCTTGGCTTTGGACGCCCCGTATTCAGTTGGTTATAATATACGGGGATTTGCCCTGTGCAATAAGGGAAGCTCATAGTTAATCGACCAGATGGAGACCTAAGTCCTAGCAATACGCTGGCTATAGCTGATCCCCCTTCAGTTCCAGGGAACCATGCCTCAAGTATGGCATGCGAATGTTTAACGACATCTCGCAAGTCCAAAGGACGCCCGTTAAATAGCACTACCACCACTTTTTTGCCCAAAGCATAAACGGCTTCTAACAGTTCTTGTTGGCGACCAGGTAGGGTTAAAAATGCCCTGCTACCGGCTTCACCGCTCATGTCTGGATGTTCTCCTAATGCCATAATTATTACGTCGCATTGCTGAGCAACTTTTAATGCTTCAATTAATTGTTCATCAGTACCGTCTTCTATTCCGCAACCGGTGGCTACCAGTAAAGTATCAGGCGGTACTAAAGCCTCAAGTCCCTGACGTAAGGTAATTGCTTCTTCATTGCGGCCTTCGCAAGACCAACCACCTAATATGTGATTTGCTTCAGCGTAGGGCCCTATTAAACCTATTTTTTTGCCTTTTACGTCTAAAGGAAGTATTTCATCATCGTTTTTGAGTAATACCAACGAAGCTACCGCTACTTCATAAGCAAGTCTCCTATGTTCTTCGCACAATAATAGCTTTTCTTCTTTTTCTGGGTCAGCAAAACGGTATGGGTTATTGAACAAACCAAGTTTCTGCTTGAGCTCTAATATACGCTCAACTGCTTCATCAATTAATTGTTCACTAATTTTTCCCTCCGCAATAAGTTTTTCAACGCAAGTTAAGTAAGTTAAACTCATCATCTCTATATCTACGCCGGCAAGTATAGCTTTTAGCGCGGCTTCTTCTTCGTTTTCGGCAACCCCATGAGGAATAAGCTCGCGTACTGCATCCCAGTCTGAAATGACGACTCCCTTAAAACCCCATTCTTTTCGTAACAAATCTCTTAAAAGCCATTTATTGCAGGTAGACGGTACGCCGTCTAGCGTGTTAAACGAGGTCATTACCATTTCACAACCTTCTTCGACAGCTGCTTTATATGCTGGCAAATATTGATCCCTTAAAGTCGAAGGGCTGAGTTCAACGGTGTTATAATCCCTGCCCCCTTCTGCACCGCCATAGCCAGCAAAGTGTTTAACACAGGACGCTACAGTGCCAAATTGATTTAAGCCACCTTTCTGATATCCCCTTACAAAAGCTCTAGCAAATAACGAATTAAGGTAAGGGTCTTCACCTGTTGTTTCCATTACACGACCCCACCGCGGGTCGCGCACTAAATCTACCATTGGCGAGAAAGTGACGTGTATGCCGGCCACACATGCTTCTTTTGCAGCAACTGATGCCGCTTGCTCCACCAATTCAGGGTCCCAGGTACAACCCATTGCAAGTGGTATAGGGAAAATTGTACGATAACCGTGTATAACGTCAGCCATGAAAATGAGGGGTATACCGTGACGGTTGTTTTTCATATAGTTTTTTTGGATTTCAATGACTTGTTTGGCCCCGCTTGTGCCTAATACTGAACCGATGCTATACAGGTCTTGCTTGCTGATGTTCATTTCTGACAAAGGACCGGTTACAGCAGAATCCACATCTTCAAAGAATGAGCCGGTTAACTGAGTCATTTGTGCCAGTTTTTCTCGTAGAGTCATATTTTTGACGATTTCTTTGAGCGATAGCATCAGCTTCCCCCTCTCGATGTATATGTGATTAGTTGAAATTGTAAATGAATTGAAGATGAACTACTTTTATAAATTTGATTATATCAAACGTTTAGTAAAAAGTAAACAATAAATTAAGTGAAATAAGAGCTGTGAATTAAGTGAAATTAAGTGCAGAGTTGTACTAAAAACAGCATTTACATTACCTTGTTTTACCAATTAAATTTTATTTAAAGCCGTGTTGACAAAAAGCGTTAACACGTTTATAATATAATCAGAAAACAATTTATATTTCACTTTTTGTTAATTTAAAAAGCTTGTGTTTTTTAAATATCCTTTATATAAAGGAGTAAATAAAGAAATGGCCACTTTGAAAGATGTTGCGCTAAAAGCAGGTGTGAGCTTAGCTACCGCATCCTATGTGATCAACGGAAAAGGCAAAATAAGTGAAGAGACGGCAAGAAAAGTATTGCAAGCAGCTAGCGAATTAGGATATATCAATTCAAAAAATCAGTTATTGAGGAAGCATTTGCCAATGAAAAACATAATAGGAATTGCTACTTCCAACTTTAAAGGGCCATTTTTCAGTGAATTGTTAGCGTGTATTGAAGAAAGTGCTATATCTAATGGTTATGTATTGATTGGCTATACCACTGCGTTTATTAGCAATGATTACTCGTTACGGCATATCTTTGACACTCACAGACCTAATGGCCTGATCGTTACAGCATATAATATCTCTGATAAAGTTCTGCTTAAGTATTCGTCTAGTGATTTTCCTATCGTAACGCTTGATAGAAAGATAGAGGGGGATTACATTTTTTCAGTAACTATAGATAACTATAAAGGTGCTTACAATATAGTAAAATACCTGCTGGAATGTGGACATAGAGAGATTGCCTTTATGGGTGGTTCCTACATGACTTATGAAACTCAAATGAGATACAAAGGATATTGTGACGCTTTAAAAGAATGTGGTATTGATCCCTCTACTCAAATTTATTGTCAAGGAGGTCGTACTATAGAAGGAGGATACAATACTGCTAAGTTACTTATAGCTCAAAACCGTATTCCGGAGGCCATGTTTTGTGATAATGATGAAATGGCAATAGGAGTAATAAAAGCTTGCGACGAAGCAGGTATAAAGATTCCAGATGACCTTTCGCTGGCAGGTTTTGACGACATTAATTTGGCAACCCATGTTAAACCGGCTTTAACTACGGTAAGGCAGCCAATAAAAGAATGGGCTAATGTAGCCGTTCAAACTTTGATAATGGCCATGCATGGAAGTAAGACGATGAAACATCTAGAGCTCACTCCTGAAATAGTGATTAGGGATAGCGTTAAAATGAAGTGATTTAAATCAAAGCCTTGTTCTAATGTGCTTTTTTACTAAAGAAAGTAAGTCTTCTCAAATAACAATAAATTTAATAATTGTTATAACAAAAATTGTGATAAGTAAAGTAGTAAATTCCAAATCATCTGCCTTTACAAATAAAAGATGAGTTATAAAGATTGGAAAGAAAGGTGTTTAGATGTCAGAGTAAAACTCTCTTCATGAGAGTTTTACATAAAAAGTCTAAAAAGGGGGTAAAAACTGGTTATGAAAAGATTATCACTGCTGGTTGTATGTATTTTAGTGGTTTCTTTAGTTTTAGCGGGTTGTGGTAAGAGTACCAACACCAAAGATACCAATCAGCCATCACAGCAAAACGGCGCATCTTCTGAAAACAAACAGGAAACATCTCAAAGTGGTACAGAAAAGAAAGAACCGGTAGTAATAAAATGGGCTACATGGGAAAACATCGTCATGGCTGAGGAGTTGGCTGCCAAATTTAACGAAAGGAACCCTGATATTAAAGTAGTAGTAGATGACTTTGGTGGATGGTTTGGAAATGAAGCTTTAGCGAAGAGAATTGCTTCAGGAGAAATGCCAGACGTATTTGAAGTCGAAAACCCATTTATTCCAATCCAGAACAAGTGGATCATAGACCTCAAGCCATTCCTGGAAAAGGATGCCGAAAAGAAGTATTACCAGAACTTGATAGATACTGCCACGTTTGATGGAAAGGTTGTTATGTTGCCTACTTATGTGTTCCTGCACGGGTTTATAGTGAACAAGTCGCTGCTTGAAGCGAATAACATCCCTATTCCTGATTATACATGGACAATTGATGAGTATAAGGATATTTTGATTAAAACTACTAAAGGTCAGACCATAGGGACCAACAGTATTGTCGAAATTCCTAAACACTTGCCGGCTCAGATGAATGACAAGCTTGGTTGGGGCTGCTGGGACGGAAGTAAATATGTGTTGGGAGACGAATGGATTTTTGCTGTAAACCTTACAAAAGAGTTGCATGATAGGAATATCGCTTTGTGGCAAATCGAGGAGCAGTTCCCCAATCCGTGGGACTTGCCAGAAGGTGCTGAAAGGGATGCCGTCTTTGAAAAAATAAAGAATGCTTATAAGGAAAAGTTTGGAGAAGAGGAATCGTACAGCGTGTTCTTAAAAGGTAATGTTGCTCTTTGGATGGATTTCTCATGGGGATTGTCTTTTGATAAAAACGAAAAATACAGTGGGTTTGATTGGGACTTCTATCCGTTCCCGGTGGCAGAGAAAGGGGATATACCACGTCCTGGTATCGTGTGTGACTCCTATGCCATATCTGCTAGTACCAAGAATCCCGAGGCGGCATTTAGATTTATCAAGTATTTGTCCTATGACCCTGCAGCTTTCGATGATAGGATAGAAATTATCGAGAATTACAATAAAGAAGAGGCAAAGAAGAAGTATCCCAATATTACTGAAGATAGGATACCGGACTTTTTAACTTTTGACCACATTCCTGCGGTTAACGATCCAACTGTGAGGGAGAAGTGGTGCAACTACAATAATGTAAAACCAGGTGTTAAGTTTATGCTTGACAATCTAGAAAGAGGATACGTTGATGGTTTCAAGTTTGTGCCTGACTTCGATACTGCTTACCACAAGACAATTGAGAAGGCTATGAGGGAAGAAATCTTTACAGGAAAGAAGACGGCTGCTGATTTAGCTGCCGAGCTTGAGAAGAAAGCCAACGACATCACCCAAGAAGCTATTAAGCGCATGCGGCAGTAATTTTAAACGTATGTAGGAGGTGTATACTGACAGTATACACCTCCTACATACCTTAATTATCACTATTTTATACATGCTTTATCTTTGTTGCGGAGGGAAAAAATAAATTGAAGGAGACAATTTCTTTAATAAACATATTATTAGCATTGACAGTACTTTTTATATATTGTTTTCAGGTAAATGAGGTATATGCAGAGATACTGGAACCAAAATATTTTGAGGTTTTGCCTGAACACAATTTGGTAAAGGATGGCCAAGTTGTAATTGTAAGGCCTGCTGATATTGCTGCTCAAGGCGGTTCAGGAATAGAGGTATTGCCTAAGGAAATGAGTAAGGGATATGGCGAGGATGTCATCTTCCTTCCTCCGCAATCAAGTTTAACTTTTGAGGTGAATATACCAAAAGGCGGAGGTTATCATATTGCTGTAGATTATCTTATTGCCCAAAATACGATGGAAAACCTAAATATTTCTGTGAGTATCAATGGTGAATATCAATTCTACGAGAGCAGGAATATAAAGTTGCCTGCTATATGGCGGGATAAGACCAAGCAGTATAAACAGGATGACTACGGCAATGACGTTTATCCATCTTCAGAAAGGGTTTTCAAATGGCAAACCGCCGTGCTGAATACCAGTATTTATAATTTAACACAACCACTAGTATTTAACTTTAAAGAGGGAAAGAATACTGTTACTATAAAGAATAATCATGTAGAACTAATGCTAGGTAGGATTACCATTTTACCCAAAATTGATACTATTTCCTATTCTCAATATAGAGAACAATATAAGGACAAACCGGTAATAGAAGATGAAATGCTGATTATCCAGGGTGAAGATTATGCAGAGAAGTCAGAGTCTTATATAAGAGGAGCCAAGAGCAATGACCATAATGTATATCCTTATCATCCGGTAAAGAAGAAAATCAACTATTTGGATCCTGAGACGTGGGCTAATCCTGGAGAGTCGGTTACTTATATATTTGAAGTGAAAGAAAGTGGACTTTATAATATACATTTTAAATACAAACAAGCTGTAAAAAAGGATTTTCCTGTGTTCAAGCATATTTATTTAGATGATAAAGTGCCTTTTGCAGAGTTAAGTGAGTATGCTTTTCCTTACAGCGGTGAAAAATACCGAAATGAAACTCTGTCTTTAGGAAATGAGAAGGTGTTGATATATTTAGAAAAAGGTACGCATAGGCTAACTGTTGAATCGACTGCGTCGCCTTATTTTGAAACCTATGAAAGCTTGGTTGGCGTTATAAAGCTTATATCCGATATAGCATTGCAAATAAAGTTTGTCACGGGAAATAAAGTGGATAAAAATAGGGATTGGAATATAGAGGAGTATGTTCCTACAATTAAGGAGGATTTGCTAAAAAGCGCAGAAAAATTGCAGAAGGAGTATGAAAGACTGTCACAAATTGCTAATAAAAAAGACAGTTATGTCCTTTCTACATTGAAAATTGCAATAGACAGATTAAGGGTATTTGCTGATGAACCTGACAAACTGGTAAACAACATAGATCAATTTTACTTAGGGGGCAACTCCATTGCACAACAGATTGCATTGCTGCTTCCCGAATTATTGAAGCAACCGATGGCAATAGATTGTATCTATGTAACCGGCGTTAATGCACAACTGCCCGAGCCTAACGTCAATTTTATGCGTTCAATTATAGAAGGTACTAAAAAGTTGGTGTTGTCCTTTACTGCAGAGAGGGAAACCAGCCAAAAAATAGAAGAGGATAAATTAAACGTATGGGTCAATCGCTCGATACCCCACGTAGAGGTATTGAGAGAAAAAATCGAAAATGAATTCACCCCCAAGACGGGTATCAAAGTCAATGTTTCGACTATGCCTGATGAGCAAAAACTCTTGCTGGCTAATTCAGCAGGTAGAGCTCCAGATGTTGTGTTGGGCGCTTCGTCATATCGGCCTTTTGACTTTGCATTAAGGGGAGCACTGTATGACTTGAGGCAGTTTGAAGATTTTGGTAAATATATAAGGGATTATCCATCTGAAATGTTCATTCCTTTTTCTATAGGAGACAGTTGCTATGCTATGCCTGAAACCGTCAATGTAAGCCTTCTGTTTTATAGAAAGGATATCCTAGAAAAGCTGAAATTGGAAGTTCCCGAGACGTGGGATGATGTTGTAAAGATGTTGCCTACCCTGTCTCGTTACGGTATGAGTTTCAATACCATGATCGCCAATGTCGGAGGATTGAAACACTTTGGAGTTACTGTGCCTTTCATCCACCAATTTGGAGGCAAGATTTACTCTGAAGATGGTATCAGGGTGGAATTAGGAGATCCTAACACCGTAAAGGCCTTCAAGTTTATGACGGATCTGTACACAAAGTATAGTTTGCCTGAAAATATAGAGAATTTTTACAACAATTTTAGATACGGCGTGACCCCCATAGGTATGTCAGATTTCAACACTTATATACTGCTTAAAAATGCTGCTCCAGAGATAATGGGGCAATGGGGCATAGCTCCGAGCGTAGGCGTCAGAAACGAGGAAGGAGAAGTCTTAAGGTATCATCCTGCGGTCAATACCTCATGTGTGATAATGAAAAGCACTAAACGCCCTAAAGAAAGTTGGGAGTTTATAAAATGGTGGATGGACACAGAAACGCAGGTAAGTTATGCCAATGAAATGCAACTAAGATATGGTCCAGAGTATATATGGACTAGTGCTAACTTAAAGGCTTTTATGCAGTGTTCTGTGATAGACCAAAATGACAAAGAGGTCATTTTAACGCAGTACCGGTATATTAAAGAGATACCAAGGAATCCCGCATATTTTGCGGTGGAACGTGAGCTGTCAAACGCATGGAATAAAGTGGTATTCGATGGTGTGCCCCCGCGTATAGCGTTGGACCAAGCCATTATTCTTTCCAACAGAGAGATCAGAAAAAAACTCAAAGAGTTTGGATATATAGACGGTGAAGGTAATCTTATCAAGCCTTTTGAGACCATCACAGCTAGTAAAATTGATAGTTGGAAGGAGTAAGTATCCATGGAGCTAGCGTTTAAGAAAAAAGAGGTAAGTCTGGAGTTTGAAAAGTTAAGCACTCAAAAAAGGTATGATAGAATAGCTATCTATACCATGTTGGTTCCTTATTCTACTTTGTTTATAATGTTTATTGCTGTGCCGGTATTGATAGCCATTATATTGTCTTTTACCTATTTTAATACGGTACAGAGGCCCAAATTTGTAGGGTTGGAAAACTACATTGCTATACTGACGCAAGATGAGGTATTTCTAAAACATGTTTTACCAAATACTATAAAATTTTCACTGATTGTTGGTCCTTGTGGGTATATACTCCAGTTTTTGTTGGCGTGGATTCTAGCTCAAATTCCAAAATGGCCCAGAACATTTTTTGCCTTGATATTCTACTCTCCTTCCCTCACTTCTGGGGTTGCGATGTCGGTAATATGGAGGGTCATATTCGCGGGCGATCAGTTTGGCTATCTGAATAATCTGTTGCTTAGTTTGAATATCATAGAAAAGCCTATACAGTGGTTACAAAATCCAGATTATTTAATGAATATAATGGTCATAGTGGCGTTGTGGGGCAGTATGGGTATAGGTTTTCTTGCCATGCTTGGAGGTATATTGAACATAGATCCTGAATTATATGAAGCGGCATATATAGATGGTATAAAAAACCGCTTTCAAGAAATCATCTATGTAACCGTGCCTTCCATGAGGCCACAGATGTTGTTTGGAGCAGTTATGGCTATAGTCAACGCTTTTAGCTCTGCTACAATTGGAGTTGACCTTACGGGTTCCAACCCCACACCTCAGTATGCCGGTCAACTCATGGTGAATCATATAGAGGATTATGGCTTCTTAAGGTATGATATGGGGTATGCAGCTGCATTGTCTGTGTTGCTATTGTTGCTGATCTATGGCTTTTCTAAGCTGGCTAATAAGATGTTTGCAAGTAATGATTGAGGGTTTGAGGTGATATTCTATGAAGTATCAAGGTACAAAGATTAACCCATCTAGGTTTGATAGGAGCCAAATCAAATTTTTTATAATATTGACGGTGCTCTCTGTATTTATGGTATTGCCTATCTTGTATATAATATCCACGGCTTTCAAGCCTTTGGATGAGCTTTTTGCCTATCCTCCAAGGTTCTTTGTAAGGCGACCAACTTTAGATAATTTCAGGAAGCTTTCAACTGTGGTCATGGAGTCAGGCATACCTCTTTCCAGGTATCTCCTTAACAGCATAGTGTCATCGGGTTTAGCGGTAATTTTATCGGTTTTTATATCGGCATTTGCTGCATATATACTGTCCAAGAAAAACTTTAAGAGTAAAAGACTGTTGTTTGAGATCAATACGCTTGCCCTTATGTTTGTACCTGTGGCTGTTAGGATTCCACGGTATCTCATTATAGAAAAGTTAGGGTTGCTTGATACATTTTTAGTTCTGGTGTTGCCGCTTATTGCTATGCCGGTAGGCGTTTTCTTGGTAAAGCAGTTTACTGACCAGGTACCCAATTCATTGATAGAGGCGGCTACTATCGATGGAGCCAATGATTTTTATATCCTCTATAGAATAGTGATGCCTGTAATTAAGCCTGCGCTTGTTACTGTAGCCATATTAGCCTTCCAGATATCGTGGAATACTGCTGAACCATCATCGCTTTATATTAATGATGACAGCATGAGGACTTTTGCTTTTTATCTAACGGCAATTACGACCGCTACCGGTAATACCGTGGAAGGGAGAGGAATTGCAGCTGCAGCATCCCTTATATTGTTTATCCCCAATTTGCTGATATTTATTCTCATGCAAAGCAAGGTAATAAACACCATGGCATATTCAGGCATTAAGTAGGAGGTATAAGTGTGTTTAGAAAGGTTATTTGCGTTTTAGCAATGATGTTATTTATCACATTTAATATAGATATTGTGTCGGCTTCGGACAGCACTCAATCCACCAGCTATACTTATACCTATTCTATAAATGGCAAGCTGGAGATAGCACAAGACGCATACCTTCCTACAATGCTTTATCTCGACTTGGGGCTTAAAGAACCTCAGGATTTATATATTTACGAAAATAAGATGTATATAGCGGATAAAGGCAACAAGAGGATAGTTGTTGTTAATTTGGATACGTCGGAGATAGAAGTTATAGGAGAGGGAATTTTGGAAGAACCTGTTGGTGTGTCTGTGGACAGGGATGAAAGGATATATGTAGCCGATTTTAAAAAGTCAGTGGTGTATAGGTTCAGTAAAGATGGGGCCCTTGAATTTACTTTTGAAAGGCCTAAAACCCCTAATTTTGGTAAAAGTGAGAGTTTTAAACCTAAAAAGGTAGCTCATGCAGACGATGGAGGAGTCTATATAGTCAGTGAGGGTACGACAGCGGGTATTATTCATTTGAGCGGGAATGGCGACTTTTTAGGGTATTTTGCTTCAAACGAGGTATACGTCAGCATTCTTCAAAAGTTGCAAGACATTTTCCTCACAGAAGCTCAAAAGAGGGTATTCTTAAGAAGGACTCCTCCTGCGTTTGGCAATATATTCAGAGGGTATGATGGGTTGGTTTATACGGTCAATAAGGGAAGCGGCGTCAACGTAAAGAAACATAGTATAAACGGGTTAAACATGCTGAAAAGGACCAAAACCAGCATCAAACTGGAAGACCCGGCTGACCTTTATGTTTGTGAAGATGGCAGAATATATGTGTTACAGGGAAATGGGCTTATCACTGAATTGACCAATGAGGGGAATCTTATTTGTACATTTGGTGGAAATTCAGAGAAGACCGATAGGGTGGGGTTGTTTGAGGTACCTAGGGGTATAGCGGTTGATAAAAATGACAATGTGTACGTATTGGACGAACAAAAAGGATTAATTCAAGTTTTTACACCTACTCCTATTCAATTAAATATTCACAAAGCAATAGATAAGTATAACAATGGCTTATATTCTGAAAGCAAGAAGCTGTGGGAGGAAGTATTGAGGTTTAACAATACTTCTTTCCTCGCCCATTTGTATATGGGAAGAATATATATGCAGGAAATGAATTACAGGGAAGCCCTTGAACACTTTAAAATAGCAGGGGTTAAGGACGAGTATTCGGCTGCTTTCTGGGAAATCAGGTATATTTGGCTGCAGGAACATCTTGGAAAAGTACTGGTGGTATTTTTGTGCCTCTTTATAGTAGGCAATGTAATTAAAGCAGTAAACAAGAAGAGAAACTTGGTTCGATTAGTTAAAACTTGGAAAGAAAGAGCGTTGAGACATAAGCTGATATTTGATATCGTGAATTTAAAATATGCACTGTATCATCCTATTGATAATGCTTATGATGTAAAGGTGGGTAAGAGAGGGTCGATTTTAGCAGCCACTATCATATACACAATGCTGTTTATTCTGTTGGTCTTAAGACAGACAGCAAGCGGGTATATCTTCTCGGTTGATGTTAAGGAATACTCTGTAATTAACACTTTAATTGCTTATGTGTTGACAATAGGGCTGTTTATAGTATGTAACTATTTGGTAGGGTTAATTCATGATGGAAATGGTACGCTAAGGTCTTTGTATATCGGTACTGCTTACAGCTTTGCGCCGGCAATTATGTTGATGCCCTTTGTTATTTTGCTTAGCAATGTGGCTACTATCAATGAAAGCTTTTTTATCTCTGGCGTGACTGATATTATAATCTGCTGGTGTGCCGTAAACATTTTCTTGATGATTGCTGAAATGCACGAGTATGAGTTTAGCAAGGCGATTTCAAATGTGCTTGTTACGTTATTTTGTATGGCAGTAGTTATTTTGGCGGCTTCGATGTTTTATTTGTTCTTGCGGCAGGTGTGGAACTTTGTGGTGGAGCTGGTTATGGAGGTGTTGATTCGTGCCAAGACGTATTAGTGTAATCCTGGCATTGGTGGCTTTGGCAAGCAGTCTGTTATGCCTTCACGCTTTAGGGGACAATTCTATACAAGGTTCTGAAGTACCAAGGGGAATAAATAAAATTGAGAAGATGGACTCAAGGGTTCCAATGGCTGACCCTGGTGGAATGGCACGAGGTGCCGATATTACCTCGCAGGATGTGCTGATTGCCAGCAACGATAGGTTAGAGCTTTATTTGAATGAAAAAGACTTGATTGTCAAAGTTAAAGATAAATCAAATGGCTATGTATGGTCCAGTGCGGCTCCCAAGGATAAAATGCAATCTTTAAATTTTGAGTGGCAAAGGATTGCTACCTCCCTTTTGACGGTTGAATATATAAATCCGTCAGGGTCTATAAGCCGTTCACCGCTTAAGCACAGTAACGCCAAGAAGCCTAAAATTAGCATAGACAAAAATGGCTTTTCTGCTGAAGTGGAATTTTACGAGGCCAAGATTGCTCTGACTGTTCGCGTGGAATTGACAGATTTGGGAATTAAAGTAACGGTGCCAGACGAGAGTATCGTTGAAAAAGGCAAAAACATACTTCACAAGTTGTATATTATGCCTTTCTTTGGGGCTGCTTACAGAGATGAGTTTCCAGGCTATGTATTAATACCCGATGGTTGCGGTGCTTTGATTAGATTTTCAAAACCAAGGCCTTATATATCGTCGTATGTTGAGCGGATTTATGGCCCTGATTTAGGTATGAAACGGCCTCCAGTGAAGACATCAATTACTAGGCAAACCGATAAAGAGAGGCTTACCATGCCGGTATTTGGAGTTGCTCATGGAGGCAAACAAAATGCCTTTTTGGCTGTAATTACCAGTGGAGAACCATATGCTGAAATAAACGTGAACCCGGCCAATTCTATTATTGACTACACTTGGGTGTGTGCGGCGTTTATTTATAGGGAACAGTATATACAGCCAATAAGCAAAACAGGCGGAAGCGTTTTTACTGCTTTGCAACCCCATAAAAACGCTGTGAATGCTACAATAGAGTACATCTTCTTATCGGGTGAAGACGCTGACTATGTGGGTATGGCAAAGGCTTACAGGCAAAAACTCTACAAAGAGGGAATTTTAACTAAATCGACAGCTGAAGGCTCTCATATTAAGTTACTGATAGAGGCGTTAATGGCTGAACCCTATAAGGGATTTATTGGGAATCGCCTAGGCGTTATGACACGATTGGTTGACGTTGAACGGTGGATAAGAGAACTTTATGATGAAGGCATAAATTCTATGTCTGTAGTATTGTGGGGTTACGAGAAAGGAGGCGTTAATGGTCATAGGTTAACAGAAACGGCAGTAGACCCTGCAGTAGGCAGCCTAAAAGATGTAAAGCGTTTAAGCGATTATCTTAACTCTAACAACGGTGAGCTGTTGTTGAAAAAGGAGATATTTAGCGGTTATGAGCATCAAATAGATAAAAGCAAATTGGCTTATCATATAGATGGCGGGGTAATAGAAAAAATAGATGCCACTATGCCCATGTTCCAACGGACATACTATCAAAGCATGCGAGGGGTACGTGAAGTACTTGATTCACTTGAAAAATATCCATATTTTATGAAAAATATAGCGTTCAGCGGGTTAGCCTCTAATCTGTTTTCTGACTTTAAAAGAGGAAATGTTACTTTACGGCATCAAATAGAAAAACAGATAGATGAAATGTTTAAAATGTCAAGTGATAGCCTTAATGAAATTGCAGTGTATGACCCTAACATATATGCTGTGAAATATGCCAACAAGATTTTTGATGTACCTATGCAGCATTCACAGTTTGCTTTTGAAACTGACATGGTACCGTTTATGCAAATAGTTTTAAGCGGCAGTAAAGAGTATTATGCTCCTCCTTTAAATTTTGGAGTTAACTCCATTGATGATGTTTTAAGGTTGATCGATTACGGGGCATATCCATCATATGTTTTAACTGAGGAGTATTCAAATAAGCTGGCATCCACGAATTTAAATTATATATATTCGTCAAGGTATAATGATTGGAAAGATTATATAATTGCAACCTATAAGATGGTGGATAATATATTATCGAAAGTTAAGGGAAAAGCCATTACAAAAAGAACAGTACCTGAAAACGGCATAGTGCTGGTTGAATATGAGGATGGTACAACGATAGCAATCAATTATACTGACAAAGATTGGAAATATAACAATGAGATTGTTGAAGGAAAATCTGCAAGAATTATAGGCATGGGTGTAAAATAATTATGACTAAGGGTGATGAAAGTGGTAAAAATGAGTTTGAGGACTAAAGAGCAGTTGATAGGGTTGGGCTTTGTATCGCCGTGGATTATCGGTTTTATAGTATTTATGATATATCCAATATTTAATACCATATTATATAGTTTTAGCGAAGTTAGATTTTTATTGAATGCTGTTCAGACTACCTTTGTTGGTTTTTTTAACTACACTGATGTGCTGTTGAAGGACCCTGACTTTAAATTGGCGTTGCCTCAATATTTTATGCAATTGCTGTTATTTGTTCCCATGGTGGTAATATTTTCGTTGATGTTATCGCTGTTGTTAAATAGCAAATTAAAAGGGCGCAGCTTTTTTAGGGCTTTGTTTTTCTTGCCGGTCATAATAATGAGTGGGCCTGTGGTTGATAACTTGAAATCCATGAATGCCATTACCCTTCAAGGGCTATTTAATTTTCCTGTTTATAAATTCATTGCTCAATATTTGCCCAGTTTTGTTTCGGTACCCATACTCTATGTTTTTAATAATGCGGTTTTAATATTATGGCATACAGGTGTGCAAACTCTTATTTTTCTATCAGCATTGCAGAAAATTGATAGGAGCATGTTTGAGGCTTCTATGGTGGATGGAGCCTCAAGTTGGCAACAGTTTTGGAAGTTAACACTACCAGTATTAAGGCCGTTTATCTTTTTGAACATTATTTACACTGTAATGGATGTTTCAATGTCAACGCTCAATCCAATAATCGTTCAAATTAAATTAGCCATGTTCAACATTAGGAAAGGGTTTGGGTTTGCTGCTGCAGCTTCATGGATCTATTTTATTATAATTTTGTTTGCTGTAATGCTTGCATACTTGTTGTTTGGTAGAGAAAAAGAGTAGCTTGCTTGAGAAAGGAGAGACTATTGTGAACGCAGGATATTTGGTAAATAAAGTAAGGAGGTATTTGATTGTAGCTAAAAAACACGGGTTAATTTTTAGAATTATTGTGTATTTACTGATGATAGGTATAGGATTTGTCTTCGTATATCCATTGCTAATTATGCTTGCCGAAAGCATGAAGGATGTGTATGACATTGTAAATCCGCTTGTAAAATGGATACCTACTAAAATATATTTCAGCAACTTCATTAGGGCATGGAATGTCCTGGGTGGATTTGATGTATTGTTGACTTCTAGTTTTTATATGTTACTTATTGCGGCTTGTCAAACTATTTCCTCAGCGCTGATAGGATACGGCTTTGCCAAGTTTAGCTTTAAGTTTAAAAGAGTCCTGTTTTTCCTTGTGATATGTACCTTTATAATTCCTGATCAGGTAACCTTCATGCCTAAATACTTGATGTTTAAGTCTTACGGGATGCTAAGGACCATATTTCCTTTTCTTGTGCCCGCATTATTTGGACAGGATATAAGAAACACAATATTTATTCTCATATTTTATCAATTTTTTAAAATGATTCCTAAATCGTTGGATGAGGCTGCACAAATAGACGGTGCTGGATTTGTTAAAATCTTTGCTGGTATAAATCTGCCGCTAGCTATCCCTGCTATAGTTGTCGTATTTGTCTTTTCATTTGTCTGGCACTGGAACGAGACATATTTGGCTGATTTGTATTTCGAGACAGCTATAAGGACATTCCCATTGACGCTGCAGAGATTTACTGAGTATTTTGCAAAACTCTATCCGGTGTCAGAGTCTGCTAATCCTCTATTGAGGTTGAATGAAAGCGTGCGCATGGCGGGAACGCTACTGTGCATAGTGCCTCTAGTAATTCTCTATGCATTTCTTGAAAGGTATTTGATTGAAAGTCTGGATAAAGTTGGTATAACAGGAGAATAAGAATCATAAATAAGGGAGAGGTAGCATACATGAAGTACGCATTGAAGGAAAACGAGAAGGAAGCACGTGAAAGATTGAGGGCTTTTTGGGCTGGTGAGAGTCTAGGGCGGCCAGCCCTTTATGTGACGGCATCCAAACACAAATATGACTTCACCTTTGAAGATAAAGGGAAAAGCAAGAAGGAATTGGATTTTTCGCCTGAATGGCATATAAAATACAATGAGTGGCAACTTGATAACACTGTATATTTAGCAGAAGCCATGCCGTGTGCCGATATTATATGGGGTGCCAACATAAGCTTGCCAGCAGTTTTGTGTGGAAGCGATTATGAATATGATGCAAATGGACAGGCATGGGTAAAACCTATGCCTGATATTTGGGAAAGGGAGTTACCCAAGTTTGACAAAAACCACCATATAATCAAGTCATTGGAAAATTGCTACTATAGGCTGGCTGAAGCAATTGGTAACAAAGGATATATAAACCCTCCTGTCATGCTGGATTCCCTTACGACGTTGTCTTTGCTGCGAACCCCAGAGGTATTATGTTTGGATATAATCGAGAGGCCAGAAACAGTGAAGAAATGGAGCAGTGTGCTAACAGATATTTATATACAGGCGTATGAACATTTTTACCAACTGCTATTAAGTCTTGGTTATGGCGAAACCAGCTCGTGGATAGGCTTAATGGCTGAAGGGCGTTTTGAAACCGTTCAATGCGATTTTGCTGTAATGATATCAACAGATATGTTTAAGGAATTTGTGATACCTGATTTGTGCAGGGTTGTTGAATATCTCGATTATTCGCTGTACCACTTAGATGGTACGAGTCAAATGAGGTTTATAGACTTAATAGCAGGTATTCCTAAATTGAATGGGATACAGTGGAATCCCGAGCCTGGAGCGGGTTCCCCGGTATCGTGGATTGAGGCATTTAGAGAGATACGAAAACGCAACTTATCTCTATACATATACTGCAATAAAGATGAGGCAATAGAGATTACAAGAGAATTGGGACCAGATGGCCTAATGTTTGTGTTGCCGCATTTTGACACTATAGCTGAAGCCGAGCAGGCAATAAAGGAAATAGAAAAAGCTTGCCAAATGTTATAGGGGAGGTTATATGCAATGATAGAGATAAAGAATAAGAGGATCATAATCGATGGAGACCCACAAATTATAATAGCCGGTGAGATTCATTATTTTAGGCTGAAACGTCAAGAATGGCAAGATCGCATCAATAAATTAAAGATGGCAGGTTGTAACGCAGTTGCATCATATGTACCTTGGATTTGTCATGAACCTGTTGAAGGGGAGTTTGATTTTACAGGTAGGACACGTCCCGAGCTTGATTTAGAGGGATTTATCAGCCTCTGTGAGAAAAACGAGCTTTTTGTATTCTTGCGTCCTGGTCCATTCATCATGGCCGAGATGAAAAACGAGGGTATACCCTATTGGGTTTACGAGAAGCACCCGGAGATAGTGCCGATTAGTTGGGATGGGAAAAAAGTCCCTACAAGGACGATAGATTACCTTGCCCCTGCCTTTTTACAAGAAGTACGCAAATGGTATGCAGCAGTGATGCCCATCATTGCTTCTCACCTCTATACAAAAGGTGGGAAGGTAATCGGCATACAGTTGGACAATGAAATAGGTATGTTGTCTTGGGTAAGCAATTGCCCGGATTTGACTGACAATGTAATAGAGGATTTTATAGGGTGGCTTCACAAGCAATATAGTAAAGAAGTGCTTCAAAAGCGTTATCCTTTTGATTTAGACAATATTTCAACGTGCCAAAAAGCTATTCGCTCTCCAGAGGAGGAGTATGCCCTTCAACTATTCCGAGACCTGGGATATTATATGAGAGAGCGTTTTGCACGATATGTTGCTATATTGAGGAGTTATGCTGAAGAGTTTGGCATTAAAGATGTGCCATTCTTTATTAATATCCATGGCACAGCGGGAGGGCGTGGGTTTACCTATCCTATCGGTATAAGCCAGCTGTTTAAAGCGTATACTCAGGGAGATGGCTATGTTGCAGGTTCTGATATTTATTTGGGCAACCTTACAATGGATAATTTTCAAGACCTTTATCTTATCAACGCGTTTATGGATGCGGTCAACAACGAGGACCAACCTTTAACCTCATTGGAATTTGAGTGTGGCGATGGCAACTATGGATTGACTTATAGCGGGCGGTACGACCCATCAGCAGTTGATTTCAAAATGAGGATGTGCATTGCTCAGGGAAATAGGATGCTGAACTATTATCTGTTCTGTGGAGGGTTTAACTATGTAATTGACCCTAGAGCCGGTGACGGTAATGGAAGAATAGCATTCACTGGTGAGCGGCATGGGTTTGCAGCGCCTGTAAGCCCCGAAGGTGAACTCAACTATACTTTTTTAAGAATGGCACAATCGATTAAGGCAGTACGAGCCGTATCAAACAAACTGGCTGAGATGCAAGAAGAGCACGACAGAGTAAGTATTGCATTTATTCCCGATTATTATATGACCGAGCATTACTATCCCAACAGCAATAGGATGAAAGAGTTAATTCGTAATCTTGAACAAAATCGGGGAGGTTATGCATGGGAAGCACTGGTAAGGGCAATGTTGCTTGCTAACTATCGTTTTGGTGCGGTGGACATCCAACATAGGGAACTTGATCCGATTAGCATTCCTGTATTGGTGGTTCCTTCGGCGAGGTATATGGATGGTAGTATCCAGAAAAAGCTGGTGGAATATTTGAACAATGGAGGTAATATTTTGCTTTATGGAGAGGTTCCGTTATATGATATGGAAGGGAATAGATGTACAGTATTAGCGGATGCATTAAATATCAAGCCGCTAGATACACATTACTCTACTGAGAGCTATTTCTTATCAGTCTATGCTGAAAATTGGGCAGCGCCAAGGCCAGAGGTGAGGGTAAATTTTGCCCAAGCGTTAGAGGGGCAAAACTCTAAAGCTATACTCCGCATAAGAGGGACAGACGAAATTTGTGGTTTGGATGCAAAAGTGGGCAAGGGGAGAGCTGTCGTTATAGCAACGGCTTATATTTGTGATATATCTCTTTATAAGTTCATTTTGAAGGAATTAGGGGTTGAGCCTATACTGTATCATGATAATCCATACCATGGGATATTTATGACATCAACTGTTAACCAGGAGGGAGAGCGTTTTATTCATATAATGAACCTGGATGGTTTTGAGAAAGAGTTTCATGTATATGAAGGGGATATTCCTCTATTTGAGGGGATAAAGATAAATTTGCAACCTAGAGAGGGAATGATGCTGCCTTTGAATGTCACATTTGGCGATATAAAAATAGTCTACTCCACTGCAGAAATAGCTGGCATAAGAGAAAATGAAATAGAATTCCGTCTTACTCAACCTAGGGATGTCATATGTGTGGCTACAAGACGTGAAATTCTACCTAGTAATGATTATATTGTTGATAAACGGAAAGACAGGTATATTATAACCTCTCTAAAAAATGCAAAGGTGGACAATAGAGTGATTGTGCAATTTAGATAATATGGTTTAAAAAGGTCCTGTTAAAACTATGTAATACTACTACTGATGTTTCAACGGGTTCTTTACTTGTATCAATTATAAATTTGTATTGAAATCAACAATTTGGCTTGGAAAAGATGGAGGGACTCGATTGTGAGAAGGCTTTTTGATAAACTTATCGAGGTGGGGGTTTGGCGCATTATGTCTATAGTGATTGTTGCTACACTAAGCGTTTTGTCTATTAAGTATGTTGTCCAGACATTAGAATTAAATAACATAGAAAACACCAATTATCCAGAGATCCTGGAACTTGAAAGTCGCAAATGCTTTGATTTCTTTTGGGAGCAAGCAAATACTGATGAAAACAGCAAAGGATATGGCTTAATAAGGGATAGGGCACCAGGCAACCCAAGGATATCTAGTATTGCATCTACAGGATTTGGTTTGACTGCAATACCTATCGGGGTTGAGAGGGGATGGATAACTTATCAGGAAGGGTATAAAAGAGTTTTAGGGACCCTGAATACTTTGCTGTACAATGTAGAGCAAGAAAACGGTTTTTTCTATCATTTTCTGGATATAGAAACGGGCAAGAGGGCATGGAATTGTGAAGTCTCCATCATTGATACCGCCATAGCTCTGTGTGGAGCTATAACGGCAGGTGAATATTTCGGAGGGGAAATAAAACAAAAGGCTGAAGAGCTATATAAAAGGGTAAATTGGCAATGGTTTGTAGATCAAAAGAAAAAACAGTTTTACATGGCATATTACCCTGAAAGAGGTTTTGAAGGGCACTGGGACTTTTATGCTGAACAATTTATGATTTATTTCTTAAGTGCCGCATCTCCTACTTATCCTGCTGATCCCGAACTGTTTTATCATTTTCAGCGGCGCTACGGTATGTACAATGGGTCTGAGAGATTCATACACTCGTGGTTTGGATCAATTTTTACTTACCAATATTCTTTTGCTTGGTTTGATTTGAGGAACATGGTGGACCGAGAGGGAATTGATTGGTGGAAAAATTCTATCCTTGCAATTAGAAGCAACAGGCAATTTTGTATTGATAATAAAGATAAATTCAAAACTTTTAGTGAAAATTCATGGGGACTTACAGCTTGTGATGGGCCAAGGGGATACAACGGAAGATACGGAGCTCCTCCATCAGGAAATTACAATACGGAGCATTTTGTAGATGGAACAGTACCTCCTGCAGGTGCGGCTGGTTCAATAGTGTTTCTACCAGAAGAATCCATTGCTGCCCTTGAAAATTATTACAATAATTACCCCGAGTTGTGGGGAGAATATGGTTTCAAAGACGCATACAATTTAGACGTTTCACCTCCATGGTATGCAAGCGATGTGATCGGTATAGATAAAGGGATTACTTTGTTAATGATAGAAAACTATAGAAGTGAGTTTGTATGGGAGAATTTTATGAAAAATGAATATGTTAAAATTGGCTTAGAGAAGGTGGGATTTAAAACAAATAGTAGGTTTTAGACATGATCAATAAGGCAGCTGAAGTGACCAGCTGCCTTATTTTTTGTAACTTGATACTAATTTTATACAAGTTTCCATATTAAATGCTATAAAGTGTATATCGGTTTAATTGTATCTATAGTCTATTATCCTCTTACTCTTCTTCTCACTTCTAGGTAATTCTCCTATGTTAACGACATCGACTTGTATGTGTATTCCTATTTTCTTCTTAAATTCTTCGGCAATCTTTCTACCGAGAGCCGTAGGATCTGCGGCCGGTTCCTTTTCTACTCTTAGCGTCATAATATCTTTTCCGTCTTTGTGTTCTATTATAACCTGATATTCGCTGCTAGCACCCTCGATATCGCGCAACAGTTCGTCTATTTGACCTGGATATATGTTTACCCCCTTTACTTTTACCATTTCATCTGTTCTGCCTAAGATTCTATCATGCCTGGGGTATGGTAGTCCACACGGACATTCACCGGGTATTAAACGAGTTATATCACGGGTTCTATATCTTAACAGGGGAGCCCCTTCCTTTCTCAAAGTGGTTATAACAAGCTCTCCATATTGGCCCTCTTCTACAGGTTCTCCCGTTTTTGGGTCAATTATTTCGAAATATAAGTAATCGTCCCAATAATGTAATCCTGTATGGTATTGGCAATCTATGGATATTCCTGGTCCATATATCTCTGTAAGCCCGTATATATCGTATATTTCTATATTGAGCTCGTCCTTTATCCTATTCCGCATTTTCTCGCCCCAGCGTTCGGACCCCATGATACCTTTTCTTAAATGAATTTTTGAACGTATTCCCCTCTTAGCAACCTCTTCAGCTATGACCAAGGCATAAGATGAAGTAGCAATAAGGACAGTAGATTTCATATCTATCATCATTTGAAGCTGTTTATCGGTATTTCCAGGCCCCATTGGGATAGCCATGGCTCCTATCCTCTCAACCCCTGTCTGGAATCCTATGCCAGCAGTCCACAACCCATAACCAGGAGTAATTTGAACTCTATCAAGAGGAGTAACCCCTGCGATCCTTAAGCATCGGGCCATCATGTCAGCCCAGTCGTTAATATCATTTGCAGTATACGGAATAATTACTGGTTTTCCCGTTGTTCCGGATGAGGAATGAATCCTTACGATGTCTTCCTCAGGAACTGCCTGCAATCCAAGGGGATAGGCCTCATTCAATTCTTCTTTGGTGGTAAAGGGTAAATACTTTATGTCTTCAGGAGACCTTATGTCATTAATGTTAATCTGTGAAGATCTGAATTTTTCTTTGTAAAAGGGGCTGTTTTCGTTCAATTTTTTAAGCATTTTTTTAAAGAGTTCAAACTGCTCTCTTCTCATCTCAGCTCATCTCCTCTCCATTTGTTAATTTTTATTGCAAACTAGAGCAGACTAATTGTCTGTCACGTTATACCATATTTGTTATATTCTTAATCCAATATTAAGAGCCTTCATATTTAAATCTACGTACTTAGGAGGTACATTCGCTTTTATTGCGTTTTCAAGAAATTTTTTGTCAAAGGGTAACAAACCTCTGGCGCATGCTACTCCAATAAGTATGACGTTTAGGGTTTTTACTGACCCCGTGCTTTCTGCTAGTGAATAACCGTCAACGAATATACAATCAGGTACCCGGAACTTTATATAGTCTTTTAATCTTTCACAATCATAAGAATTATCTTCTAATAATGCGGCGACTGGCTTGATGACTTTTGTATTTACAATGCATTTGCCGTTCAGTGATAATCTATCTAGGTTTCTAGCGGCTTCTATTGGTTCAAAACCTATTAATAGGTCAGCTTTACCCTTGGGTATAATAGGACTGCATTTTTCACTGCCTATTCTTACATGGCTTACTACGCTGCCGCCTCTCTGTGCCATACCAATGGTTTCTGAGGTACGGACAAAAAATCCCGCTTCAATAGCAGCTGCAGCTAAAAGCCTTGAAGCAAGGACTGTACCCTGCCCTCCTACTCCAGCAATCAGTATATCATATTTCATTCATCAACACTCCTTATTGCTCCTGCAGGGCATATTTGAGCACAAAGTGTGCATCCACAACATATTGATGGCTCGATTGACACTTTTCCGTTATTGATGCTGATTGCAGGGCAACCAATTTCACGGATACACTTTTTGCAAAGAATGCACCTGTCATTGAGTACTTGTTGCCTGTTAGACGGCTTTACAAGAGCTATACATGGGGCTTCAAAGATTACAGCAGAAGGACCAGTGAAATTCACTGCTTCTTTTACAGCCTCTACAGCCTTTTTGTGGTCAAAAGGATTTACTTTTGAAACATGTCTTACTCCACTGGCTATCAGTATATCGTATATACTTACTTTTTCGCTGAAAGTGTTCATCATTGTTATCCCTACTCCCGGATGAGGCTGATGCCCTGTCATGGCCGTTGTGCCATTATCCAGGACTATTACTGTTATATCTGTATTATTGTACACAGCATTAATTATTCCCGGAATCCCTGAGTGAAAAAAAGTGGAATCTCCTATAAAGGCTATGCATTTTGTATCTGGTTGTGCACGCTTAAGGCCTTGGGCTACTGTAATACCTGCTCCCATACATAGACACGTATCAATCATCTCAAGGGGTTTAGCATTCCCTAACGTATAACAACCTATGTCTCCTGTAAATATGGCTTTTTGATTTTTTAAAGCGATTTTTACGGCGTAAAACGAGGCTCGATGCGGGCATCCTGCACATAGGGTGGGAGGCCTTACAGGGAGAACAGGTGCATCTATTAAAATACCTTTATTGTTTTCATTATCGTTTTCTTCAATTCCTAAAAATCTATTTATTGCCGAACTTACTAGTTGATAGTTGTACTCTCCTGCAAAAGGTAAATGTCCCGTTTTTTTGCCCAATATAACTGGTCTACCGTAGTTCTGCGCACTGATTTCCAGCATGCTTTCCTCAATTATGGGATCCAATTCTTCAATGACTAAAACCTCTTCAAGACCTTGAATGAAATTAAGGGCAAGCTTTTTGGGGAAGGGGTAAGGGGTGCCAACTTTGAACAGCTTGACTTTGCCGCTTATGGAAGAAAGCGCTTCAGATACGTATGAATAAGCTATACCCGAAGCTACAATCCCTTTTTTACCCTCACCTGTAATAGTGTTGTAACTCATGTTGGAAAAAATATCCCCTATTTCATCCTGTAATTTTTCTAAACGTATATGCATCTTGTATGAAAGGCTGGGGAATATAACCCAACGAGGGTCTTTTATAAAACCTTCAACTTCACGTTTTTTTCTGGTCTCAGGAATTTCCAATGTGCTGCACGAATGACATATTCTGGTGGTAGGCCTTACAAAAACCGGCAGTTGAAGGCGTTCGGACAGTTCAAAAGCCGATTGTATCATTTCAAAAGCTTCTTCAGGGGTTGAAGGATCAAATACGGGTAGGTTTGCAAAGCGCGCAAAATGCCTGGTATCCTGTTCGGTCTGAGACGAAATAGGACCAGGGTCATCAGCCACGACTATGACCAGGCCGCCTTTTACCCCAATGTATGCAAGGCTCATTAAAGGATCTGATGCTACATTCAGTCCCACTTGCTTCATTGTGACAATGGCTCTAGCGCCACTATATGCTGCTCCTGCGGCTACTTCCAACGCAACTTTTTCATTTGTAGACCATTCAACGTATATATCTCCTGGGTTGTTCCTTGCAATGGTTTCTAATATTTCTGTTGAAGGAGTACCTGGATATCCTGTAGCTACATTTACGCCTGCATGGATAGCTCCCAGCGCAATTGCTTCGTTCCCCATCAAAAGCTTTTTCGCCATGTTGACCTCCAAAACGCGTATTATTTGCTTCGTTTATATTGTAATAGTTGAAGGTCAAAATCCCTCTTTGTACAAGCTCAAGACAAATTTACAATTTTGAATACAATTCTACTACATCTGTTAATATGTTGCAAGTAAAAATCCGGTTGTGGGCGCATTTTTTCCATATGATCCAATTAAGCTATACTTTACCTCTATAAAATTATAATATTGTTACCGGGTTAAAGTGACACAATAAACAACGCCAGAAAGGAACCAAAAGCTCCCATACACAAAAATATTTACACTCCCCCATTTGTTAAGGTGATGTTTGCACAAAATTTTCGTAGGTAAGTAGTTTGTTTAATTACTGGATTTGGAATTGCATTTGTTTCCCAGAGTAATCTTTTATCCGTTTAATAGCTAATTGTACATAAGAAGAATCTATTTCAATGCCAATTCCTTGTCTACCTTCTTCAAGAGCAGCAATCAAAGTGGAGCCACTTCCCAAAAAGGGATCAAGTACAATATCCTCCATGAAACTGAAAAGTTTTATGCATCTTCTAGGTAATTCAACAGGGAAAGGCGCAGGATGCCCAATTTTTTTTCTATTTTCTCCATTAAAAGTCCATACACCGTTTGTCCATTCAATAAATTGTTCTTTTTCAATTGTAGATGTACCCTTATTTTTCCTTTTCCATTGATGCTTGTACAGCAATATAATAGTTTCAACAGGAGCGATTACGTAAGGTGCAGATGCAGATAACCAGGAACCCCATGCTGTTCTGCGAGAGATATTTTGTTCGTTCCAAATGATTGTACTTTGGTATTTAAATCCTACTTCTTTAGCAATTGTAACTATGTCAGCATAAACGCTTTTTAAGCCATTTTTATTTTTATCTAAAGGAATGTTCAAACACATTCTTCCATCTTCTGCAAGTAAATCGTAAGCCTTAGCAAGCCATTTTTTACTAAATTCAAGATAATCTTCATAACTATTTGAATCATTGTGCGAACTATAATCAATTCCCACATTATAAGGTGGCGATGTTACGATTAAATTAATTTTTCTTTTCCATTGGGATAAATCTACAGTTATGAAATCGTTTTCAAATATTTTTATTTTATTATCCAAATCAAATTTTAGATTAGACTTTCATGATGCAATAGCATCACCAACAGAGGATGAAAATACTCATAAAAGTGTAGTATAATTTTTTTAGCGGCTGGTGAAGGCAGGTCGTTTTCAATCTGATGCTTCGAGCTCGAGGATTAGACTGAACCACAACGACCGGGTGCACCACAGACTGTTGCTCCTGAAGGGAAGCACGCGGGATAGAATAATCGATGGAGGTTGTTGCACCAGCCCTTCAAATTTAACAGCCGCAGAAGGATGGTATGTATGGAAATTATATATACGCACTGTTGTGGTTTAGACGTTCACAAGAAGAATGTAGTAGCCTGTGTAATTACACCGGAAGGGAAAGAAATACGTACATTCTCCACGATGACGGAAGATATACTATCTATGGTGGACTGGATAAAAAATAAAGGTTGCACGCATGTAGCTATGGAAAGTACAGGTTCATATTGGAAGCCGATTTACAATATTCTTGAGATTGAAGGGCTAAATCCAATGGTAGTGAATGCTAAACACATTAAGAATGTACCGGGCAGGAAAACGGATGTAAAAGATGCGGAGTGGATTGCAGGATTATTGCAGCATGGTTTACTGCAGGGCAGTTATATACCGCCGAGGGAGCAGCGTGAGTTGCGGGAATTAATAAGATATCGTCGGAGCTTAATAGAAGAACGTTCCAGGGAAGTAAATCGGATGCAAAAGGTATTAGAGGGGGCAAATATCAAGCTTTCTAGCGTTGCTACAGACATATTAGGGAAATCATCTCGTGCAATGATTGAAGCTATAATTAATGGGGAAGAGGATCCTGTAATATTATCTGAATTAGCACAGAAACGATTAAGGAATAAGAAAGAGGAACTTAAGAGAGCATTAAATGGGCTGATAGGGCAACACCAGAGGTTAATGTTAAAGACGCAGCTTGAGCATATAGATTTTCTTGATAAACAAATAGCTTTACTGGATGAGGAGATAAAGAGGCGAATGCTCCCTTTTGAAGAAGACCTGGAACGTTTAGATAGTATTCCTGGGGTAGGGAGGCGGACAGCTGAGCACATAATAGCAGAGATTGGTACTGATATGGATCAATTTCCTTCAGCTGCGCATCTTTGCTCCTGGGCGGGGGTAGCTCCAGGCAACAACGAAAGCGCGGGAAAAAGGAAATCGGGTAGGACACGAAAAGGTAACGAGAAGTTACGGTCTGTGTTAATAGAAGCCGCAAGAGCTGCTGCTCGCACGAAGGATACATATTTATCAGCCCAGTATCACCGTATAGCTGCCCGGCGAGGAGCCAATCGTGCTGCAGTTGCTGTAGCCCACAGTATTCTTACGATTGTGTATTATTTATTGAAGCGAAAAGAGACATACAAGGACTTAGGAGTAAACTATTATGAAGAACGTAAGAAAGAAGCAATAGTGAAACAGTCCATCAAGAAATTAGAGGCATTAGGATTAAAAGTCACCGTGGAGATTACAGCATAAGGTTTATATGTCCAATTTAATACAGTGCCGCGTAAGACCTATAGAGTAATTTTTAAAAAGTGGGATGCTATAGGTTTGTATAGTTGTTGTTTTTTGTCTTTTTTAGCAGTTTTTTATTTTCGGGATAGGATGTTCACTATAAAGCTTATCAAAAGAATAGAATAATTCTTTCTCTTTTATGTACTCCTCTAAAATTTCATTTAGAGCAAGGCTAAAGCTTTCACCATTTTTTAATGCAATGTTTTCTATAGCATGTATTATTTTTTGATCTAGTCTTATCCTTTTTTCTAAAGTGTTTTCTTTTTTAAGGTATTTCATTCTTAATTACCTCCCAATTTTATAGCCATAAAAAGTATGGCAATGATTTTTGCTGCATCTTATTATATCATATTTGTTAACATGACAAAAGAGGAGGAATTTGGAGAAATGTATGAAAAAGATGAAAATATAAAGATGAGACAATCATATGTAAGCAAAGAAGGAACGAAATATGAAGATCTTGTGATTAAACTTCTCATGAGTGATAGCTATATAAAGCAAAATGCTATAATTTGTAAAGGAGCGAAAGGAGAAAAAAGCAAGAAGATATTGCTAGAGGAAGGAATTTCAATAGATACCGAGTTGTTAAAAATTGAATATAATTCAAACAATATATCATGTAGTTTTTTATTAGATAATGATATTATTGTATACAGTAAACGAAAAGGGGCTATAGTATGTGTAATTTCAGTAAAAAAGTCTTTCCGTGAAAGAGGAGGAGAAACTGCATATTGGATGATGAAAAAGAAAGAAAGTAATAAACCTTATAAATATATTCTAGTTATCCCTGATAATGATAATGAACTATTTAAACCTAATAAACCTCAAAAAAGACACAAATGGAGAAGCATATTGACTGCCGAAATGGACGGAGTATTTGTTATTAAGCAAGACGAAGATATAGAATATCAAGAACCGTTTTTTAAGGTAGGTAAATGTCATCTTATCAATTTCATAAGAGATCAAATTTAAAGAATATAATTCTGTTTTTAAAGGGGTAAAAATTGAATTATGCATATTTGTCAAAAGCGCTATATTATATAATCGTAACTAGAAGCTTATTTTATTAGTGAGTACGAAAAATTTCATTAATGTTTTAAGTGTACGGTTAACGCTCTTTTTATTTGTGGATGACTAGGAATAATTTGGGGAAATCTCATATTTAAATTTTTTACATTTTTAATTGTGGGAAAAGTGTGGGAAAAATAAAAAGCCCTGCAATGCCAATATTGCAGGGCTTTGGTGCGCCTGGCGGGACTCGAACCCACGACCTTTCGATTCGGAGTCGAACGCTCTATCCCCTGAGCTACAGGCGCTCGTGTAGGATAATTATAGCATACAAGTGGCAGCAAATCAATATTTGGCTTAACCGATGGATTATTGAATATTTTTCCAAGTTAAGCTATAATTGAAAGAGGAGATGTTTTTTTAAGGGATACCGCTCTAAATATTGAAGTAATGCCACTTATGAATTGTTGCAGCCAATGTTTGAAGAGCAACTTTTGCGCTTTTGGGAGATTAACTTTCGTGCCTTCTTCATATTTTTGTATTTTTGGGGGGATCTGTATGAATTTACATGAATTTAAAAATCCATCGCCTACTTATCGTCCTGCGCCTTTTTGGAGCTGGAACGACAAACTGGACAAGGAGGAGCTTAAACGGCAGATAAGCGAGATGGCCCAAAAAGGTTGGGGAGGGTATTTCATGCACTCCCGTGTGGGGCTTGTGACGGGGTATTTATCACAGCAATGGATGGAAATGGTTCAAACTTGTGCACAGCATGCTCAAGCCACTCAAACCTATGCTTGGTTATATGACGAGGATAAGTGGCCTTCGGGTTTTGCAGGTGGTGAGGTACCTACCGCCAGTGAGGAATATAGGGGCCGTGCTCTAGTGCTGCTTCGAAAGGATGAGCTTACTGAGAACGATACGGTGCTTGCAGAATATATCTATAAAGGGGATGGCTATTACATATGCAAGAGGGTGTCAACGCTGGGAAATGCGTGGTTCAATGGCACATGCTATGTGGACCTGATGAATCCTGAAGCGGTTAAAGCCTTCATCAATTGTACTCATGAACGGTACAAAGAAGCTTGCGGAGAATACTTTGGCAGAGAGATTCCAGGGATATTCACGGATGAACCCTGTTATCTTATGGCAGGGCATTATAGAGTTCCTGCACTCCCTTGGTCAGATTTCCTTCCACAATTTTTCAAGGACCTGAAAGGTTATGACATTGAAGAACACTTGCATGAGCTGTTTTTCGACGTAGATGACTACCGCAAGGTTCGTTTCGACTTCTTTGACGCCGCCACACGCTTATTCCTCGAAAGCTTTACCAAGCAGTACTATATGTGGTGCGAAAATAACAACCTGAAGATGACTGGTCACTTCATGGCCGAGGATACCCTGGTTTCACAGCTTCAATGGATTGGTGCTGCTATGCCCCATTATGAGTTTATGCACTGGCCCGGTATTGATAAGCTGGGAAGGCATGTCGACCAGCTGGTGACTGTGAAGCAAGTTACCTCGGTTGTTGACCAGCTGGGCAAGGAGAGGGCCTTTTGTGAGGTGTTTGGTTGCATAGGCCAGCAATCCAGCTTTTACCACCGGAAATGGATAGCTGATTGGCAGGCTGCATTGGGCATAAGCTTTGTAAACCACCACCTGTCGCTCTATTCGATGCGGGGTGAAAGAAAGAGAGATTATCCTCCTAACTTCTATTACCAGCAGCCATGGTGGGATAATGAGAGGCGGTTTGGGGATTATATAGCTCGCCTATGTTATGCTGTATCTCAAGGGAAGAGGGATGTGGATATACTGGTTTTGCATCCTATTGCCAGCGTATGGAGCGAATATTCACCGTTGCACATGTACAATAACTTTGCGATAGAGAACGGGGTATACGATGAGCCATTTACAAACCTCTCCAAAGCGCTTATGGCTAATAAGCTTGATTTCCACTATGGCGATGAGATGATAATGGAGAGACATGCCAAGGTGGTAGACGGGAAGCTTATCATAGGGCAGCACTCCTATTCCACTGTAGTGGTGCCGCCGGCTCTTACATTGCGCTCATCTACGCTTGAGCTTTTGAAGGAATTTGCCCGATCAGTAGGCCCGGAGAGGCTGGTATTTATGCAGCCGATGCCTGAGAGGATTGATGGAAGGGTAGCGGCTATTGATTGGCCGGAAGGCATATGCAGGGTAAGGACTATAAATGATGTGATCTCCATACTCGATGGATATTACAAAGACAGGGTTAAAGTCATAGACGAGGCAACAGGGACTAATGCGCATAAGATTTTATGCCATCAACGAAGTGTGCCTCAAGGCAAAATGCTATTATTGACCAACACAGATGAAAAGCGTGAGGTGTGGGCTAAAGTTTCAGTGCCTGGGGATGGTATGCCTATCATTTTGGATTTGATGTCGGGAGAAACATTTAGGTTGCCAGCAGTTTCGCATAACGGTAGGGTTGAGTTTAGGGTGAAATTCTATCCCGCAGGTAGCCTACTTATTTTACTATCCGATACCGAAGTTCCAGCCAAACCAGCCCCTGGTTATTTAGATAGCGGTGTGCAACTAATAGAAC
This sequence comes from Caldicoprobacter guelmensis, assembly GCF_016908415.1. Classification (NCBI taxonomy): domain Bacteria; kingdom Bacillati; phylum Bacillota; class Clostridia; order Caldicoprobacterales; family Caldicoprobacteraceae; genus Caldicoprobacter; species Caldicoprobacter guelmensis. The sequence continues at coordinate 367,660 of NZ_JAFBDW010000001.1, read as the reverse complement.
AGCCGGATACTCTACAGTTCATTAATAATTGGCAGGTGTCGCTTTTGGAGCAAAACGTGATGCCTATAAATGATGTTACTCTATACCTTGACGGCAAACTGGTGGCACAGGATGAACCAGTTACAAAAGTACTGTACCAGTGGTTTTATAAAGCGCCTGAGGGTACGCTATTTAGAGCCGAATACACCTTTGAAGTGCTGAATGTACCAGAAGGAGAGGTGTTTGCAGCCATAGAGGTGGCCGAAAACTTGGATAGGATCACATGCAACGGAGTAGAGGTAAAGCCGCTAAAAGTGAGAGGAGAGATGGGGGCTTTCGACCAGCAGAAGAGCTGGAAGGACGTGAGCTTCACCAAGGTGCCTCTTACTGGGACGCTTATCAAGGGTAAGAACAGGCTTGTCATCAAAGGCAAAAAGCACAACAACATAAGCGGACCAGGGATGCATTTGCGTGTTGAGGATTTTGAGAACCATATGCCAACTGAGGTAGAAGCGGTATATATCGTAGGGAACTTTGCTGTGGTAGATGATGATAAGGTCAGCTTTGCAATAGATGGGTATATGAGGGAGCCCAGCAGCAAAGACCTTACTACATCGGGTTATCCCTTCTATGCCGGTAAAGCCAGGTTTAAGTCATGTGTAAGCATTAGAGCTGATGACATCGGGGAAGCAAAGAGAGTATATTTAAAGATAAATGATGTAGAAGCTGCTTGTATTGAGCTGTATGTCAATGGCAAATATTGTGGGGTAAAGTATTGGCGTCCTTATGTGTTTGATGTGACAGAATTTATAAAAGTAGGACAAAATGAAATAGAGCTGGTGGCAGCTACCACGCTTTTTAATCTGATGGGACCAAACCGCATAGCGGGAATTGAGGATGTTCTAGGTGTGGGTCCTCATACATTTATAGATTTTGCTAACTTTACAGAAAGGTACACGTTGCTTCCCTTTGGTATAGGGTCGGCTGTTGTAATGGTAAGATAGCCCCTTTTTATAAGAGGCAGGCCTCATTCTTTTGTAAGCTTTACTTTTCCTGAAAAGAAGATTAAAATATGAGGAAAGAATAGTTTACATGGAATGGAAAGGCAGTGGAGAGATGCCTGCTAAGCAATATGAGATTCTTGCGCTTATCATGAGGTATTGGTTTGTGCTGCTTATATTATATATATTCGTTCGTAGTTTGTTTTCTACAGTGAGGTATTTAAGCAGCGTCAAGGCAACGGCCCAGGAGTCAACTGGTAACATTCCTTTTATCCTGGTGCTGTTTGCCTTGACGGCTTTTATTCTTTTGTCGTTAAAAGATGAGCTTAATGTCCTGGCTCTATTGATGGGCATACTGGTATGTTCTACTTTTTTATTTCAGTATTTATTTTTATGTTACCTGTTTAAAGGAATGGATAGGTATTTACTGCTTATGGTCGATACTTTGTGTATAGTGGGTTTCATAATGCTTCAAAGATTGCAGCCTGACCTGGCGTTCCGTCAAGTAGAATGGTTTGGACTGGGCAGCATTTTTTTATTGCTTACCGTTTTATATATAAAGTTTTTTAAGTACTGGGATAAACTGAACTACCCTTTGATGGTTATTAGCATAGGAGTTTTAGTGCTGACGCTTGCTATAGGTAAGGAAATGGGCGGGGCCAAAAACTGGATACAGGTTTGGAAGTACAACTTACAGCCTTCAGAGTTTGTGAAGATTATATTGGTATTTGTTTTAAGTGCAGACCTTAAAACAAAAAAGAGCCGAGTTGAGCGTTTGCCGATACTGCTGTTTACGGCGATTATAATCCTGCTTGTGGTGCTGCAAAAAGACCTGGGAGCAGCATTCCTTTATTTTTGCCTTTTCGTATTCCTCTATTATATAGCCACTTCCGACTTGTTTATAGTGGCTGGTGCTTCTTTAATGGCTTCGATAGGTGCCGTTATAAGCTATTACCTGTTTGGGCATGTTCGTACCCGTATAGCAGCATGGCGCAATCCTTGGGCCGATGTAGAGAACAGGGGATACCAGATCGCTCAGTCGCTTATAGCCATTGCTAGCGGTGGTTGGATAGGTTTGGGGTTGGGTTTAGGCTCGCCATATGTGATTCCTGCTTCCAAAACCGATTTTATATTTGCTGCAATTTGCGAGGAGATGGGAATACTAACCGGCATATCGATAATAGGGCTCTATCTGATGATAATGGCAAGAGGGGTAGCGATTGCGCTCAAAGCTAAAAGACCGGGGGACACGTTGCTTGCTATGGGAGCTACCATATCCCTTGCCGTTCAAAGCTTTACCATAATAGGTGGGGTTATTAAGCTCATTCCTTTGACAGGAGTTACCATGCCTTTTGTCAGCTACGGCGGTAGTTCTATGTTAGTAAGCTGGGGGTTATTGGGTATAATACAGGGAATAGCTATTAAAAATGCTGGGGGAAATCAGGATGATCCTGAACAACAACGTTCCGAACAGGAAAAAGGGTACCATGGATCAGAGGAAGATTAAGAGAAACACCATTGGGGTATTCCTGGTCCTTATGGCACTTTATCTCTCACTGATTGCTTATTTTTGTTATGCCGTGCTATTTTATGGGAGCAGATGGTTTGCCGATTCATATAATACCCGCGTAAAGTTGGATGAGAAAAATCCCCAGGTCATACCCGGTACCATCATGGACAGAAATGGTGTAGTGCTGGCAGAGACCAAAGAGGAACTTATAAAAGATCCTGCAACCGGTAAAATTGAAAAATACTATCTCAGGGTTTATCATGATAGTGCTGCTAGTGTAGCCCATGTAGTTGGGTTCAATCACAGTAAATATGGGCGAATGGGCGTAGAGGCGTTTTATATCTATTATCTAATGGGATATAATAACAGCCTCCTAGAGAAAATATACCAAAAAGCTTTTTTGCCTCAGGAACGGGGAAACGATGTGGTCTTAACAATCGATTTCAGGATTCAGGATTATGTCAGCCAACTTATGAGGAAACAGGGCAAAAAAGGAAGCGTTGTATTGCTAAACCCTAAAACCGGTGAAATACTCACTATGGTGAGCTATCCCACTTTCAATCCCAACAATATGGAAAGTGTGGATGATGATAGCTTAGTGAATAGGGCCACTCAGGGGCTTTATCCTCCAGGCTCAATATTTAAGGTGGTTACAGCAGCTGCGGCGATGGAAAACTTGGAAGACATACGCCAAAGGAAGTTCAACTGTAATGGCGCTGTTGAGTTCGATGGCGCAAGGATACAGTGTTACAAAGGAGAGGCGCATGGTGAGCTGGATTTGGCTCAGGCGATGGCGGTTTCGTGCAATACGACATTTGCAAATCTAGGAGTAGAGATTGGATGGAAAAACTTACTGAGAACAGGTAAAAAATTTGGGTTTAATGAGGATTTCCTGTTCTCTGATATAAGGATGAAGCCTAGTAGCCTTCATCTCAACTATAAAACCAGCAAGCAAGAAATGGCTTGGACAGCCATAGGTCAAGGCAGGGTTTTGGTAACTCCCCTACACATGGCAATGATAGCAGCCGCCATCGCTAATAACGGAGTTATGATGGAACCAAAGCTTCTATACAGAGTAGTGGGGCGCAATGGCAGTATACAGAAGCAAATGGAACCTGGGGGATACAAGAAAGTTGTGGAGGAAGAAGTTGCTGGGGCTTTGAAAAATATGATGGTCAAGGTGGTACTGGAAGGTACAGGGAGGCAGGCACAGTCTGATAAGATAACCATCGCAGGGAAGACTGGTACGGCAGAGGAAGGCTCGGCAGGTCAACCCAATAAGAATCTTGCCTGGTTTGTGGGATTTGCTCCTGTCGATAACCCCTCGCTAGCTATTGCAGTTTTATTGGAGGATGTGGGCCAAGGAGAAACCGGTGGTACGCAGGCAGCGCCTTTGGCCAGGAAGGTACTTGAAAAGGCGATTGAACTGGGCTATTGATTTTTCTCCCTCTTGGTAAGCCGGAAATCAAGTCTGTATGTGAGGTATAAGTTTATTTTAAGAACATCTACTCAACATTTGACAAGACATCAGAATTGTCTATTGACAAGACAGGTTTTAAGAGGTATAATGTGTTAATAAATTGACAAAGTATAGATTTTCAAAGGGGCTGAATAAATGGTAGCACCTTAAAAAGGAGGGAGAAAATCCATGATGAAGACCAGGGATATAGTTGTAGGAGGGTTGCTTGCCGCCGTTGCTATTTTAATTCCTCTGCTTTTTGCCAATACGCCTCTCATGGTGCACATTCCACCCTTTTCTGCCACCATAGCCTCTCATGTCCCTATATTGTTGTCCATTACTGTAAGCCCGGCGGTGGCGATATTTACAGGGGTGGTGTCGGGGTTGGGCTTTATGCTCCGAACGTCTCCAGTTATTGGCGCTAGGGCCTTGATGCATGCTATATTCGGCGGGATTGGTGCATACGCTTACAAGAAAGGCATGCCGTTTTACATGGTGCTTTTGATTACAGCACCTCTACATGGATTGCTTGAAGCGCTGGTGGTGTTGCCCTTTGGATTTAACTTATATCAGGGATTTGTTGTAGTAGGAATAGGAACTGTGCTTCACCACCTAGTGGATTCTGCCATAACCTTGGTGGTGTACAGTACGCTTACTCGGTTGTCGCTCTTAAAGCCGCCCCTTAACCTAAAATAAACGCCTGCTTTATTTTTCACATGTCAGCAGTTGGAAGGAGCCTCTCAAGGTATGGCTCCTTTTTTATCGTCCAAACCCGGGAGGCGTTTAAAGGGTCGTTATAAAGATGAATTGTAGCATAAAATGTGATAAAATAAGTTACAAGATTCAAGCTCAGAAAGGCAGTGTTGGGTATGGAGCGTTTGATGGAGAAGCTGAAAAATCTTCCAGACCATCCAGGCGTGTATTTGATGAAAGACGAGGCAGGCGACGTCATATATGTGGGCAAGGCGGTATCGCTTAAAAACAGGGTAAGGCAGTATTTTCAATCTTCTCGTAACCATTCGCCTAAAATCAGAATTATGGTAAGCCAAATACGAGATTTTGAATATATATTGACTGATTCGGAACTGGAAGCTCTCATACTGGAATGCAACTTGATAAAGAAATATAAGCCTAAGTACAACGTACTGCTTAAGGATGATAAGACCTATCCTTATATAATGGTTACCACCGAAGAGGAATACCCCAGGGTGGTCGTTACCCGTAGGGTAAATAAGGATAAAAACAGGTATTTTGGTCCCTATACCAGTGCGAGGGCGGTAAGGGAAACCATTGAGCTTATGCGCAGGATATTCCCTATAAGGTCATGTAATAAAGCGGTAAAGGAAGGGGTAAGAGAAGGACGTCCCTGTCTGTATTTTCACATAAATCAATGCTTGGGGCCTTGTCAGGGCAATGTCAGCAAGGCGGAATACCAGGCCATGGTCAAGGAGATATGTAAGTTTCTTGACGGGAAACACGACGATTTACTGGAGGATTTGAGGATAAAGATGTCCGAAGCAGCCAACAACCTGGAATTTGAAAAGGCTGCACGATACAGGGACAGGATTTATGCCATTGAAAGGGTGATGGAAAACCAAAAGGTGGTGTATGCATCCTCAGCAGAGGATATGGACGTGATTGCCTTTGCTCAAGGGGAAGGGAATACAGTAGCCCAGGTGTTTTTTGTACGCAATGGAAAGCTGATAGGAAGCGAGCGGTTTGTCCTTGATGATACGAGAGATACGGAACTTAAAGAAATAATTTCGTCTTTTATCAAGCAGTTTTATATTATGTCTTCCTATATTCCCAAGGTCATTTTAGTGCAAGATGATATAGAAGATGCCGATGTTGTCATGAAGTGGCTGTCCGAGAAAAGGGGTAGTCGGGTTTATATCCATGCGCCTAAGAAAGGGGATAAAAAAGAGTTGGTTGACATGGCGTTCAACAATGCTCAGGACGCTTTGCGCAATCTAGAGGACAAGTTGAAAAGGGAAGAAACCAGGACTTTTGGAGCAGCCAAGCAACTGGCCGAATATCTTGGGCTCGATAAAGTACCTTACCGCATAGAGGCCTTTGACATATCCAACATTCAGGGAACAGAATCGGTGGCATCTATGGTGGTATTTGAAGGAGGGAAACCCAAAAACAGCGATTACCGTAGATTTAAGATAAAAGTGGTGGAGGGTCCAAATGATTTTGCCAGCATGGCTGAGGTGATTGAAAGGCGCTTTAAACGGGGTATAGAGGAGCTTGAAGAACTGAAAAAACAGGGAAAATCTCCTGAAGATGGAAAGTTTTCGAGAATGCCCGACCTGGTGCTCATTGATGGGGGTAAAGGGCAATTGAATATTGCTGTCAGCGTTTTGAGAAGGCTCGGCCTTGTGGATATACCTGTTATCAGCTTGGCCAAAAGGCTGGAAGAGGTGTATGTAGAGGGGAAAAGTGAGCCAGTCGATATACCTAAAAGCTCTGATGCACTGCATCTACTGCAACGTATCCGCGACGAGGCTCACCGGTTTGCCATAAGCTACCACCGCAATTTGAGGGAAAAAAACAGTTTGCGTTCAATACTAGAGGATATTCCAGGTATTGGGCCTAAACGCAGGGCAGCGCTGCTTAAATGCTTTGGCACATTGGAGGCTATAAGAAACGCCACAGTAGAAGAGCTGGCCAGTGTGGAAGGCATGAACATGCGGGCGGCGCAGAATATCATCGAGTACTTGAGAGGAAATGCTGAATAAAAAACGCTGGACACCTGTTTAGCTAACACTGTATACTTATATTAAATGGAGGAGGTGTTCATATTGAAAAAACTTTACCTTTCAGAGACCGATAAAAAGATTGCAGGCGTATGTGGGGGTATTGCAGAGTATTTTGGCATTGATTCAACTCTTGTAAGGCTGGTATGGTTATTGGCGTCAATCTTTTTAACCGCTTTTGTCGGGGGAGTTATTGCGTATTTGATTGCGTGGGCAATTATTCCGCGGCGTCAGCAAACGCTATGACTTTCAAATTACAGGATTTTGACGGGGTGACAGAATTTGAAATACAGATTGGTCGCAATAGATTTGGATGACTCGTTGCTGAATGATGACTTATCAATTAGCCAAGAAAATTTAGAAGCGGTACGCTGCACCATCGAGAAAGGTGTTAAGGTGACCATAGCTACAGGCAGAATGTTTAAATCAGCCCTTCCGTATGTGCAACAGTTGGGAATCAATGTTCCGGTTATTACTTACCAAGGAGCACTGGTTGTAAATGCTCTATCCCGCGATGTGCTTTTGCATTGCCCTGTACCTTTAGACCTGTCTCGAGAGATTGTCAAGGAGAGCAAAAAAAACAACATACACCTTCAGGTTTATATTGATGATGAGTATTATTTTGAGGAGCATAACAAGTATTCTGACTTGTATTTTAAAGTCAGCGGGATTCCAGGAAAGGCTGTGGGGTCCCTGGATGATTTCCTGGTAAAAGAGCCCACAAAGCTTATAATGATTGATGAGCCAGAAAACATTTTAAAGTGGATGGAATACTACAGAGAAAAATTTTCCGGGAAATTACAGGTAACCATCTCTAAGGCGCACTATCTTGAGTTTACCAATATAGAGGCCACAAAAGGAAATGCGGTAAAGTACCTTGCAGAAATGTACGGTATCAAACCCGAGGAGGTTATCGCAATAGGCGACAGCTTTAATGATATACCCATGCTTACTTATGCTGGCCTGGGTGTGGCTATGGGCAATGCGCCTGAAATAGTGAAATCACACGCCGATTATGTAACTTATTCAAACAATGAAAACGGGGTTGCTTATGTGCTTGAAAAATTTGTATTAGGGGGGAGGGATACTTTTTGAATTCTGTGCCGGTTGAAGATATCATCAAGGAATTTGACCTTGAGGTCATATACATGGGAGACAAACCCAAAGTACGCATTACCACCAGCGATATCAACAGGCCTGGGCTTCAATTTGCCGGTTTTTTTAATTACTTTGCTAGCGAAAGGGTTCAGGTAGTGGGGAAGACCGAGATGACATATCTTGATGGTTTAGACCCCCAGGTTCGTTTTGAGAGGTTGTGCCAGTTCTTTAAGTACGATATCCCCTGCCTTATAGTATCCCGCGGTATGGAAGTACCTGATTACCTGGTAGAAGCCGCCAAGAGGTATGATCGGCCAATCTTTCGTTCACACTTGGTTACCACCAATCTGGTCAGCAAGCTTACCAGCTATTTGTCGTCTGCGTTGGCGCCTAGGATAACGCGCCATGGCGTGCTGGTCGATGTCTACGGCGTAGGGGTTTTTCTGATGGGTGAGAGCGGTATAGGCAAAAGCGAGACAGCCCTGGAACTCATCAAGAGAGGACATCGCCTTGTAGCCGACGACGCCGTTGAGATAAAGAAGGTGGCTGATAACAGGTTGATCGGAGAAGCCCCTGAGCTTATAAGGCATTTCATGGAGATAAGGGGAATAGGAATAATAGATATTAAGGCCATGTACGGAGTGGGTGCGGTCATAAACAACAAGCCCTTGGACCTTGTGATACAGATGGAACTGTGGGATGACAACAAGGAGTATGACCGGCTGGGACTTGATGAGGAGTACATCGAGATTTTGGGCGTTAAGCTGCCCAAAATAGTGTTGCCCGTTCGGCCAGGGAGGAACTTGGCTATAATAGTCGAGGTGGCAGCCCGCAATTTCCGGCTTAAAAACATGGGCTATCACGCTGCTCGCGAGCTGGAGAACAGGCTCAATGCTTTGATACAGATGAACAGGGAAGGATGAATTTTGCCGTATTTTTGGGTTCCTGATGATTTTTTGTGCTTTGATAGGGCCGGCCTGTCTGCGTTTGAAAGGGATACATCTATTAAAGTAAAGGAATACGGTATAAGCTATACAAATATAAATGGAGTAAAGGGTTTTACAACAATTTGTAGGGGGAGCCTCATCCCTTGCAGGGCGGAAACAACTCGAGGGGAGGGGCGATATGAATTTTAAAGTAAAACCATTTACTCTTTTTTTATATGTGGCATTACTGGTTATTCTTATGGTGTTGCCAATGTTAATAGAAAATTTAAGGAGCCTCCCTGACCCTTTGGAACTCCTTTTTAGAAAAAAGCTTGAATGGACAGGTTTAATAACCTTGTGGAATGTAAACTTCATAGACTGTGGAACGGGGAACAATACCAGATGGCTAAACCTTCAGATTGAGAAGTTTGAAAAGCAGAATCCTGGCGTATTTATTGATGTCAGGAACATTACCCCCGAGCGGATGAAGATGTATTTCCAGGGAAATGTAAAGGAGAACATCCTTCCCGATATCATCGCTTTGCCGGTGTATGAGGATATAATACCCCTTGATCTTTTGATAGACCTGAATGAATTTTTCAGCCAACAAGAGTTAGAAAGGTTAAATCCCGTTGCCTATAAGCATGTCGTGAGGGGCGGCAAAATGATGGGGGTACCTTATATGATGGGAGCCTATGCCCTTGTATTTAATGTTCAGCTGGCACATGAAAAGGGGGTTAGCATCCCCCAAGGGCAGGTGGACTATGTATTTTTGGATTCAGCGGTGAGGGCCATGACTTTTACAGAGAAGGCGGGCAGGGCTGAAAAGCGATACTACGGCTTTTGTGCATACTCGGAGCCATATAGTCGGCCTTTGTTGAGTATTATTCACAATGGTCAGGATAAAATAGTAGATGAACGGGTTTGTGACTACTTGATACAATGGTATAGGGATGGAGTTTTTCCATCAGGTATGACGGATTTTTCTTATGACCAGGCCTGGAACCTTTTTGCGGGTAAGGGCACAGTAGGCGTAATGCTAGCAAATACCAGAGCTATATATCAGATGCGGGCTTTGCAAAGGTTGGGTAAAGGATTTGAAATAGAAGTAAAAAATTTACCAGCAAATGAGAAGGGACTGTTTGTTGACCAAGTTGCGTCATTCGGGATACTTAGGACGGATAACCCAATAAAGCTAGAATTGTGCGTGTCTTTTTTGAAGGGGTTGCTTGAGGAAAAGGCGCAGAAGGAATTGAAGACCATAGGCATGTTCCCGGTGATCACTGCTGTAAACGATATATACGCTGACGACCCACAGATGCATCAACTGGAGGCCTGGCTTAGAAATTGCGCGTATGGGCCAGGAGATGAGAAAGTAGTACAGATTTTGGAAAAAGAATACGAAAGGCTGAGGCAGGAACTCAATGCCATTGACGCTTGCCAATAAGGTTAAAATGATTTAAACTTAATGTTGTTGTATCAAGGGTAACCTAAATTTGGATAAACGGGAGTTGTGTCATGAACATCCATGAGGTGTATAGAGAACTATCACGAGTCATTCCTGGGGAACAGCTACTTAAAGATGAGTCCATGAAAAATCATACGTCTTTCAAAATAGGTGGGCCCGCCGACTTGATGGTTCTTCCCTCTGAAGTCGAACACATCCGGCATACTTTGAAAGCGTGTCAAAAATGGGGCGTACCTTTTATAGTGATGGGTAATGGTTCCAATCTGCTTGTGAGGGATAAGGGCATAAGAGGTGTGGTAATTAAGATTGCAGGTACTTTCAATGGGATATGGGTTGAAGGATGTCGTATAAGGGCCCAATCAGGAGCGCTTCTTTCTGTACTCTCCAAAAAGGCGTTACAGGCTGAGCTTAGAGGGTTGGAGTTTGCAAGCGGTATACCTGGAACGCTGGGTGGGGCTATAGCGATGAATGCGGGGGCTTATGGAGGAGAGATGAAGGATGTGGTGGAATGGGTCAAGGTTATGGATTATCAGGGAGAAGAGCTTTGTCTGACTAACGCTGAACTTGAATTCGGCTATCGTACCAGTATTGTACAAAAGAAAGGCTTTATAGTGCTGGAAGCTGGTTTGGCTTTGAGCCCCGGAAATTTTGAAGAGATAAGGGAAACCATGGTCGATTTGACGCGAAAAAGGCAGGAGAAGCAGCCTCTTTCTTTACCAAGTGCGGGTAGCGTTTTCATGCGTCCCCCGGGACATTTTGCGGGTAAGCTCATTGAAGATGTAGGGCTTAAGGGTTTTAGAATAGGTGATGCCCAAGTGTCCGAAAAACATGCGGGATTTATAGTCAACCTGGGTAATGCCACCGCAAAGGACGTGTTGGATTTGATTGAGTTTATCCAGCAAAAGGTTAGGGAGAAATACGGCGTTGAACTAAAACCGGAAATCAAAGTGGTAGGCGAGGGATAAAGGGGAGATGTTATGGAGTATCACTTGATAGCTGATTACCATACCCATACACGTTACAGCCATGGGAAAGGTACAATTGAACAAAACGTCATTGCGGCGCGAAAGAAAGGGCTCAAGAGGATCGCCATAACCGATCATGGGTTTAGGCATGTTGGAATAGGTATGCGTATTGAAGATATAGACAGGATGAGAAGAGAGATTGACGTTTTGAGAAAGAAATATGACGATATTGAGATACTGTTTGGGATAGAAGCAAATTTGACTAGCATGGAAGGGGATATAGATATACCGGAGGAGTACATAGGCGCATTTGACTTAATTTTGATGGGCTTTCACAAAGCGGTTGTGCCCCGTTCTTTAAAAGATGGATGGAAGTTGTTTTTTAAAAATGCTATGTGTTCATTGGTACCTATCTGTGATGCCGAGAAGTTGCGCCATGACAACACCATGGCCATTATACGTGCCATGGAGCGTTATCCCATCCACACCATCACCCATCCTGGCGCAAAGATAAACATAGACACACGCCTTCTTGCAAAGCATGCCGTTAAACATAATGTTTTTTTAGAGATAAATAGCAGCCATGGTTTTATGACTGAAGAGTATGTAAAAGTTGCAATGGAAGAGGGGGCTAAGTTTGTCATAAACAGCGATGCCCATACCCCTGAAAACGTAGGCAATATGGCCAAAGGCATAATGATTGCTCAAAAAGCGGGGGTTTCTCCTGCCAGGATTTTAAATTCGCAAGATTTTTTGTGGTAAATGTGTTATAATGTAGATGTAATATGGTTTTAATACAGGCAGCGTAATACATACCAAGAAAGGTAGGTAGTAGGGCATGCGCTTTGTGATAGTCACTGGCCTGTCGGGAGCTGGTAAAACCCTGGCTATTCGGTATATGGAGGATATGGGTTTTTTTTGTATTGATAATTTGCCTCCAAAACTGATCCCCAAATTTGCTGAACTATGCTATCAATCTTCAGGCAAGATTGATAAGGTTGCGATAGTTGTGGATATCCGTGGTGGGGGATTTTTTGACGACCTTTTTGAGTGCCTGTACAATTTGAAAGAATTGGGGTATGACTATGAAATTCTCTTTCTCGATGCTGCTGATGATGTGCTGATCAAGCGCTATAAGGAAAGTAGGCGTATGCATCCCCTGGTAAAAGAAGGAAGGATAATACAGGGGATAAACATGGAGCGTGATAGGCTAAGGAGCGTTAAGGAAAAGGCTACCTATGTCATAGATACCAGCTATATGAGACCCAGCCAGCTCAAAGAAACCCTTTTCAACCTGTTTGGTGACAATCAATCTACCCATAGTATGGTCATTTCGGTGGTTTCATTTGGCTACAAAAATGGCATTTTGCTGGATGCCGACTTGGTGTTTGACGTGAGATTTCTTCCAAACCCGTTTTATGTAGAAGCCCTCAAAAATCAAACGGGGAAGGACCCCGATGTTAAAAAATATATTTTTTCTTTTTCTGAAACCCAGATATTTTTAAACAAACTGGAAGATATGCTTAACTTCTTGATTCCTTACTACATTAAGGAAGGTAAGTCTCAATTGGTAATTGGAATAGGGTGTACAGGCGGTAAACACCGCTCGGTGGCTATAGCCGAGGCTATCTATGAAATGCTCAAAGGGAAAGGACATCGCGTAGATATTGCGCACCGAGATATGCAGAGTAGGGAAGAGTGATGAATATGGAGCTTATTGCAGGTATAGCTATAGGAGTGGTAGTGGGCTCCGGCCTTGCGCGGGTATTTAAACTTTTGAAACTTGCACAGCCATCAAGCAAAAAAACTGAACAGCCCCCACGCCGTAAGAACGGGTTGTCGAAAGGGCCAAAAGTGGTGGCCATAGGCGGTGGGACTGGACTTTCTACCCTGCTTAGGGGACTTAAGCTGTATACCTCAAATATAACGGCTGTTGTGACGGTGGCCGATGATGGCGGCAGTTCGGGAATGTTGAGAGAGGATTTGGGGATATTACCGCCTGGGGATATAAGAAACTGCATACTGGCCCTTGCAGATGTAGAGCCCATTATGGAGCAATTGCTTCAGTACCGTTTCAAGGAAGGCTCACTTAAGGGCCAAAATCTAGGTAATTTATTGATAGCCGCCATGGTGGATATAGCAGGTGGATTTGTGAATGCCATAAAAGAAGTAAGCAGCGTCCTTGCTGTCACTGGTCGCGTGCTGCCGGTGTCCCTTGAAAACGTCCACCTGGTAGCTCTTTTGGAGGATGGCACTGTAATCCATGGCGAGTCTAAAATTCCCCAAGAACAGATGAGGAAGAACAGCCCTATAAAAGAGATATTAATGGACAATCCTGATTGCAAAGCGCTGCCTGAGGTTATAGAAGCTATCAAAGATGCCGATGTAGTGGTGCTGGGGCCAGGTAGCCTTTATACCAGCATTATCCCAAACCTGATAGTAAAGGATGTGGCGCAAGCACTTCAGCAAAGCCAGGCTTTAAAGATATATGTGTGCAACGTTATGACTCAGCCTGGTGAGACGACGGGATATTCTGTAGTAGACCATGTCAACGCCATCATAAAGCACAGCGGAGCTAATATAATTGACTTGGTTTTAGTGAATCGTTCCAATTTTCCGGATGAGCTGTTGAAAAAATATAAACTAGAAGGCGCCGTGCCGGTTGATTGTTCGGACATACACAAATTGAGAGACATGGGTATTAAGTATGTGCAGGCTGACCTGTCTGATTTTTCAAGCGGCCTTATTAGGCACCATCCCCAGAAACTTGCCCATGAGGTCATCAGGCTTGCCCAAGAAGCCGTGAAAAGCTAGAATATGGAGTTGAGCTTTTATGTCTTTTTCTTCTTCTGTAAAGAGCGAACTGTGCAATACTCCGCTGGGTGAGCGTTGCTGTGTAATGGCAGAACTGGCTGCCTTTGTTCATATGAATGGGACGATGCTGTTTTTAGGCAACAATGAAGTAGGGGTGTATTTCAGCACCGAAAACGCTGCGGTAGCTCGCCGTATATTTAAATTGGTTAAAGGCAGATACAAGGTCCAGCCCGAGATACTTGTACGGAAGAATCAAAGATTAAAAAAGAATAACGTATATATGGTAGCGGTTTTAGATTCTTTGGGAGCAAGGACACTTTTAGAGGATGTTCATGTGCTTTACAAGGACGAGCTGGGCAATACCAATATCTATGAAGGAATTAAGTCGGCGTTTGTCGAAAACGAATGTTGCAGGCGAGCTTATTTGCGCGCCACTTTTCTGGGGGGTGGCTATATAAGTGATCCTGAAAAGAACTACCATTTGGAAATAGTAACCCATGGTTTGGAGTATGCACAGGCTTTAAGTGACTTGATAGAGCGTTTTAATTTGCGTGCCAAAATTGTTGAGAGGAAGGGCAACTATGTGGTGTATTTTAAAGAAGGGGAAAATATAGCGAATTTTCTTAATGTCATAGGTGCTCATCAGGCGCTGCTAGAGCTGGAGAACATAAGGGCCTGCAAGGATATGCGTAATAACATTAACCGTATTGTGAATTGTGAAACCGCAAATTTGGGCAAAACCGTGAATGCAGCCGTAAGGCAGATAGAGAATATAGAGTATATACGCCAGACCATTGGGCTGCATATGCTTTCGCCGCAGCTTCGTGAAATTGCGGAGTTACGGCTTAAGTACAGAGATGCCACTTTGAGGGAATTGGGTAGCATGCTCACTCCTCCCATCGGAAAATCGGGGGTTAATCATCGTTTGCGGAAGCTGGATGAAATTGCCGATGCGTTGAGAAAAGAGAAAAAGGAGGAGATGTAAGTGCTGGAGGCCAGGTTTACTATAGAGCATCAAGCCGGATTGCAAGCCCGTCCGGCTGCTTTGTTCGTGCAGGTTGCCAGCAGGTTTGTGTCTCGCATATGGGTGGTAAAGGGGCTTAAAAAGGTAAATGCCAAGAGCATCATGGGGGTTATGTCCCTGGGTATAAAGCAAGGAGATGAGGTTACCATCATCGTCGAGGGTGAGGATGAAAGCAAAGCCATGTCTGCCATACAGCGCTTAATTGCCTCCAACTTTTCAGAGGTACCGCACAACAGTGCCTCATCGTGATTTTATTGTGTAATGCGCTTTCTATTGTATAAGGGGCGAGAAAGTGTTACAATAGTGTCGAATTATGTAATGTGTAATGTTGTAGAAGGGTGAGGACATGAGCACCAAGCACAACCTTATAATTGAGTATATAAAAAACCTGGAAGTGGGAACGCGTATCTCGGTTCGCAAGATTGCTCAACAGATGGGGGTTAGCGAAGGCACAGCCTATCGAGCCATAAAGGAAGCCGAGAACCTGGAATATGTGAAGACCCTTCCACGGGTGGGTACAGTTCGCATAGAAAAAGTTGAAAAAAAGGACATTGAACGGTTAACCTATGCAGAGGTTGTGTCCATTGTGGATGGAATGGTTCTGGGCGGCCGAAAAGGGCTGGATAAGACGCTGTCGCGATTTGTGATAGGGGCTATGACCATCGATGCTATGAAAAAATACCTTTCTTCGGGAAGCCTCTTAATTGTGGGGAACAGGGAGGAAGCACACCGCCTCGCACTGGAAAACGATTGTGCTGTTCTCATTACCGGTGGCTTCTCGTGTAGCCAGGAGATACGCGAATTGGCAGATGCCAAGGAGCTTCCGGTTATAACCTCAACGTATGATACCTTCACCATTGCCACAATGATCAATAAGGCCATATCCGAGCGGATGATAAAGAAGGATATTTTGCTGGTCGAGGATATCATGGTGTCCGATCCACACTATCTCAGCGTTGAGGATACCATTGAAAGGTGGAGAATGCTGTTTTACACTACTGGCCACAGCAGGTTTCCGGTAGTTGACCGGAATCACCATGTGGTAGGGATTGTCACTTCTAAGGATATAGCAGATGCTGAGGGAAAGTCAATTCAGGAGCTCATGACCCCGAATCCGATTACGGTAGGGCCTAAAACCACCATAGCCTATGCCGCACACCTAATGATCTGGGAAGGTATAGAGCTGCTTCCAGTAGTGGAGAACAAAAAGTTAATAGGAATAGTGACAAATCAGGATGTGATAAAGGCCCTCCAGTATATGAGCAGCCAGCCGCAGGTAAGCGAGACGCTGGAGGATATGGTGCTCAAAGGGTTTCAAAGTAAGAAGATGGAAGACGGGATGGTGTTTTACGGTTCAGTGTCGCCGATACTGTTAAGCCAGATAGGTACCGCCAGCTGGAGTGCTATGACTATGCTTATGGCTACTGTGGGCAGCGTCGCTCTAAGAAAGTACAAGCAGTGGGATATAATACTGGATAGCTTCACTGTATATTTTGTAAAGCCGGTGCAGTTGGATGACCAATTAGAAGTAATAGCCAGGGTGATTGAGGAAAGTCGGCATTTCAATAAAGTTGAGGTTATCTGCTACCGCAATAAGGAATTGGTAGGTAAGGCGTTGTTGTCTGCCAAGAGCATGAAGAGGTAAGGAGGCTGGCGAGATGGGCGATTTCGTACACCTGCATGTCCATACCGAATACAGTTTGCTCGACGGGGCAGCGCGGATACCACAATTGCTTGATAGGTGCAAAGAGCTGGGCATGTCCAGCATTGCCATAACGGACCATGGTGCCATGTACGGCGTTGTGGATTTTTATAGGGAGGCAAAGGATCGCGGTATTCACCCCGTAATAGGCTGCGAGGTCTATATAGCACCCCGTTCCATGTATCATAAGGAAGCGCATACCGATAGTAATTATGCCCATCTGGTATTGCTGGCTGAGAATCAGACTGGTTACCAAAATTTGGTTAAATTAGTTTCGATGGGATTTTTGGAGGGGTTTTATTATAAGCCGAGGATCGATTACGACGTCCTGGCACAATACAGCGAGGGGTTGATTGGTTTAAGTAGCTGTATGGCCGGCGATATTCCCAGGTTACTGCTTGGTGGCCAATACAGGCAGGCAAAAGAGCTGGCTGTGCGCCTTGAAAGAATTTTTGGAAAAGGGAATTTCTATCTAGAGTTGCAAAACCATGGGTTAGAGCAGCAGCGCATTGTCAATGAAAGCCTAATGGCCTTAAGCAGGGAAACCGGAATTCCCGTTGTGGTTACCAACGATGTCCATTATGTCGATAGGGAAGATGCTGAGGTTCACGATGTATTGCTGTGCATACAGACTGGCAGTACCATTGATGAACCCAATCGCATGAGGTTTGAGACTGATCAGTTTTATCTTAAGTCCCCTGACGAGATGATGAAGCTTTTTAAAGATTGCCCGGAAGGCATCGCCAACACGGTTGCCATAGCACAGCGCTGTAAAGTGGATTTCGATTTCAATACCATACATCTGCCAAAGTACGATGTACCAAAAGGGTATACGGCAGCCGAGTACCTGAGGCATCTCTGTTATGAGGGACTAAAAAGGAAGTATTCTCCTGTAACCCATGAAGCCCAGGAGCGCCTGGAATATGAGCTCAGCGTCATCGAGCAGATGGGTTACGTGGACTATTTTTTGATAGTGTGGGACTTTATAAGGTTTGCGCGGGAACGGGGGATTATGGTAGGTCCAGGCCGCGGAAGTGCAGCCGGCAGCATTGTGGCCTATGTTTTGGACATCACCCAGATTGACCCACTGCGCTACAACCTGCTTTTCGAACGCTTTTTAAATCCCGAAAGGGTTACCATGCCCGATATAGACGTGGATTTCTGCTTTGAAAGGCGCCAGGAAGTGATAGACTACGTAACCGAAAAATACGGCAAGGATAAGGTAGCGCAGATAATTACCTTTGGTACCATGGCGGCGCGGGCCGCAATAAGGGATGTAGGCCGGGCCCTCAATTTTCCCTATGCAGAAGTGGACAGGATAGCAAAGATGGTGCCTTTTGAGCTGGGCATGACAATCCAAAGGGCGCTGGAGATAAATCCCGAGTTGAGAAGGCTTTACGAACAGGATACGCGCATAAGGAAGCTCATTGATACTTCAAAAAAGCTGGAAGGCTTGCCTCGCCATGCCTCAACCCATGCAGCAGGCGTGGTGATATCCAAAGAGCCTTTGACAAAATATGTTCCCTTGCAAAAGAACGACGATTGCATAACCACGCAGTTTGCCATGGGTACATTAGAGCAGCTAGGGCTTTTGAAGATGGACTTTCTAGGGCTGCGTACACTGACGGTTATACGAGATACCTTAGAGCTCATCAAAACCAACACAGGGAATGAAATAGACATCGAGAATATTCCCCTGGATGACAGAGGCGTTTATGAAATGTTGTCAGAGGGTGATACCGACGGCGTATTTCAGCTTGAAAGCGCAGGGATGAGGCAGTTTCTTAAAGAGCTGAAGCCCAGCAATTTTGAGGACATAATTGCCGGCATATCGTTGTATCGCCCTGGTCCGATGGACCAGATACCTCAGTATATCCACAACAAAAACCATCCTGAAGATATAAAATATATACATGAGGCATTGGCTCCTATTCTCGATGTCACCTACGGCTGTATAGTGTACCAGGAACAGGTTATGCAGATTGTGAGGGAGCTGGCCGGGTATTCATTGGGACGTTCTGACCTGGTCAGGCGGGCCATGGCCAAAAAGAAAGCCGAAGTGATGGAAGAAGAAAGGCACAATTTCATATACGGGTTGGAAGATGAAAACGGCAATGTGATAGTACCTGGAGCTGTAAGAAAAGGTATCCCTGAAGACAAGGCCAATCGCATTTTTGATACCATGGCTGAGTTTGCGAAATATGCCTTTAACAAATCCCACGCGGCGGCCTATGCGCTGGTGGCATACAGGACGGCGTGGCTGAAATGCCATTATCCGGTTGAATATATGGCTGCTCTAATGACCAGCGTAATGAACAATACCGATAAAGTTGCTGCATATATTCAATATTGCAGGAAAAAGGGAATAGAGGTGTTGCCGCCAGACGTAAACGAAAGCCATGCTAAATTCACAGTGGTGGACAATAAAATAAGGTTTGGGCTGGCGGCGGTGAAAAATGTGGGCTTGTCAGCCATAAATGCCATCATAGAAGCCAGGGAAAAGAAAGGCAAGTTCAAAAGCTTTACCGATTTTTGCAGGAAGGTGGACAGCAGCGCACTTAACAAGAAGATGGTGGAAAGCCTTATAAAGTGTGGAGCATTTGATTCTCTCAAGGTCTACCGTTCGCAGTTGATGGCGGCTTATGAAAAGATATTGGACAGCGTAAACCAGGAGCGCAGAAAAAATGTCGAAGGCCAGCTTTCGCTTTTTGAAAGCGGCTACCATGCTGAAACCGAAAAGCTGAACCAGGACCCGTTGCCTAATATAGAGGAGTTTCCTTTGAAGGTGCGCCTCAATATGGAAAAAGAGGTGACGGGCATATATATAAGCGGCCATCCCTTGAGCGAATTTAAGGATATAATGGATGGTATGAATACCACACTAGAATTGCAAGGATTGAAGGCGTCTGAAGGCGAATCAGAACATGAAGCAATAATAATGGACAATGGTTTGGCTGATGGTTCGCCATTTACAATAGGCGGCATCATTGTGAGCAAAAAACTTAAAACCACCCGCAACGACGAGGTCATGGCGTTTATAACGCTGGAGGATTTATACGGCAGCGTGGAGGTCATAGTTTTTCCAAGCGTCTATGAAAGATACCGGCCATTGCTTGAAGAGGATAGTACGGTGGTCATAAAAGGCAGGCTTAGCATAAGGGAAGATGAAGAACCAAAGGTTGTAGTGGATGAAGTGCAGCCCCTGGTTAGGACTTCTTTAAACAAAAGGCTGTATTTGAAAATTGAGAAGGGGAGCAAGATAGATATAAACCGGCAGATATGCCCAATTTTACGCCGCTATCGTGGGAATATTCCTGTGTACTTGTTTATAGAGGCGACGGGGAAAAAATTTTTGGCAAACAGGGACTTGTGGGTTGAAGGGCACCCTGAGCTGTTAAAAGTTTTGTCGGATGTTTTGGGACAAAATTGCGTAAAATTAATAGGATGAATGATGTTTTAGGCTTGAGGGAGGGATTAAATTATGGATGATCAGGCTGTTCTGGGTGACTATATATGCGTTTTGGCTCTGGAAGACGGGGTGAGCATCATTGGCATGACCAGAGGAAAAGACACCAAGTTTCATCACACTGAGAAGTTGGATAAAGGCGAGGTGATGATAGCTCAGTTTACCGAGAATACCTCAGCTATTAAGATAAGAGGAAAAGCGAGGATTTTAACAAAATACGGGGAACTGATATCTGGTAGGGACCAGGGATGACTGTCTCTCCAAAAAGGAGGACCTTGCGATGTGGGTGGTAGTGTATATGGTCCAAGGTAAGGAGATGGCCGAAAAAGTAGGGGATCTCTTGACAAAAGAAGGGTTTTTGATTAAGATAAAACCCATATATAAAAATGTTGCACCTGAAGAGAATTATTATAGGGTAATGGTTCCGAGGTCTGAGGCAAGCGAGGCGCAAAAGGTGTTGATGGAGAATAAGTACCTGTGAAGCTCATATGTTTGTTTAAAACAATTATTCTATAAACAGGAGGAATAGATACATGAAAACCATAGGCGTTTTGACCAGCGGCGGAGATGCCCCAGGGATGAACGCCGCCATCCGCGCAGTGGTGAGAACGGCAATTTACAATAAAGTGCGCGTTTTGGGCATAAAGAGGGGCTTTAATGGGCTGATACGCGGTGAAATCGAAGAGATGGATGTTGGCTCAGTGGGTGAGATCATACATCGCGGAGGTACTATATTGCACACTGCTCGGTGCGAGGAGTTTAAGACCGAGGAGGGCTTGAAGAAGGCATATAACATCATCAAGATTTTTGGCATTGACGGGTTGGTGGTGATAGGAGGCGATGGTTCTTTTAGAGGTGCAAGGGATTTGAGCAAATTTGGCGTGCCTGTGGTAGGGATTCCCGGTACCATCGACAACGATATAGCCTGCACAGACTTTACCATTGGTTTTGATACTGCTGTAAACACCGTTCTTGATGCCTTAAATAAGATTCGCGATACCGTGACGTCCCACGAGAGGGTCAATATCATTGAGGTCATGGGGCGCAATGCAGGTGACATAGCGTTGTATGCCGGATTGGCTGGCGGAGCAGAGGGTATAATCGTGCCAGAAATACCCTTTAATGTGGATGACATATGTAGAATACTCATTGAAGGAAAAAACAGGGGTAAGGTATCCTATATCTTGATTGTGGCAGAGGGTACAAAAAATTCATTCCAGCTTGCCAAGGAGATAGAAGAGAAAACAGGGCTTGAGGTCAGGGTGACGGTACTTGGGCATATTCAACGTGGCGGCAGCCCTACTGCGGCTGATCGAATACTTGCCAGCAGAATGGGGGCATATGCGGTCAAGTTGCTGCTTAATGGGAAGACCAACAGAGTGGTTGCCATACGCGGTTCACAAATAGTAGACTATGATATCGACGAGGCGTTATCGATGAAGAAAGAATTCAATCAAGAGTTATATGAACTGGCTAAAGTCCTTTCTATTTAGATTCAGCAATTACTTTGTGAACTATACTTTAAATATTTTCTTTGTTTTTTGGAGATGATACCATGTTTACGGTGGATACAAAGATTAGGGTACGGTACAAAGAGACCGATAGAATGGGTGTGGTCCACCACTCAAATTATTATACATGGTTTGAAATTGGGAGAAGCGAGTATATGCGTGCGAGAGGTATGACCTATCGCAGTATGGAAGAAAAAGGCTGGTTGTTGCCGGTAGTGGAGACGCGATGTTTTTACAAGCAGCCAGCCAAGTACGACGATATTGTGGTGATACGCACGCATATGAGTGAGTTCAAAGGAGCAAGGATAAAGATGGAGTATGAGGTGATAAGGGAAGAGGATGGGGCTTTGCTGGCGCAAGGATATACGGTGCATGCCATTACCGATGCCAACTTAAGGCCGGTCAATATGAAAAAAGCAGACCCTGACCTGTACAGATTTTTTATTGAGTGTTTGGAGGGGTGAATGATTTGAGTGAGGTATTGGTGGAAGAATACAGAGGGGAAGTAATAGAAAATGTACATAGGGGGTTTATATGTGGCATTTCTGATACTGGGGAGGTAGTCTATTCGGTAGGTGAGCCTGAACGTATAACATTCATGCGCTCTACCGCTAAACCTATTCAAGCTATTCCGGTATTTAAGTTAGGCTTAGATGAAAAATACGGGTTAACAGGAAGGGAAGCAACCATACTGTGTGCATCCCATATGGCAGAGCCATTTCATATAGAAGTGCTTGAATCCATAATGAATAAGACGGGTATTCCCGAAGATTTGCTGATATGCAGCGCCAGGCCCAGGAGAATATATCACAACTGTGCGGGTAAGCATTTGGGCATATTGATGCTTTGCAAGGAATTGGGATATAAAATGGAGGACTATTGGAGCATTGACCATCCCGTTCAACAGCTCATCAAACAGCACATCGCCACAATATCTGGATATCCCGAAGAGGACATTCAAATTGGCGTTGATGGTTGCGGTGTGCCGGTATTTGCTATGCCCCTCATATTTATCGCCAATGCATATCTTAGGTTGGCTTGTCCTGACCTTATAAGGGATGCTCACGTTAGAGCTGCAGTAGAAAAGATTACTAGGCTTATGAATGTATATCCCGAAATGATAGCCGGTACCAATGGCCTTTGTTCCTTGTTACTTCAAGATGACAATATAGTGGCCAAAGGGGGAGCCATGGGGATTTACTGTTTTGGGCTCAAAAAAGAAAGGTTGGGTTTTGTGTTGAAAATTGAGGACGGATCTTCTGATGAGTGGGGTATCATCATTGCCGCTATACTTGAGCAGATTGGCTATGACAATAAGGAGACGATTCAGAGACTGAGGGCAGCCTTTCCTGATGAAATTAAAAACGATAACGGCAGGATAGTTGGGATTCGCAAGGTGAAGTTTAGATTAGGGTAAACTATTTGTTATGTGGTTAGAGCACTTTGGTTAACTAGTCTTAAACAGGCCACATAGTTTTTATGTGCTGAGGAATTTAAAAAAAGATGAGGGGGGTAAATAACATGAAGCTGGGAGTCAGTTCTTACAGCTATAGCCGCTGTAAACTAAGTTCGTTAGAGGTGTTAAAAAAAGCTAAGAAAATGGGATTTGAAGCGGTTGAATTTGCTGGCTTGTCTACTCCGCCAGAGGGGGAAACAGTGCTTACATATGCCGAGCGAGTACGAGAGGAAGCCGAAAAGCTGGGCATTAAAATTATTAATTACGCTATAGCGGCGGATTTTATCAACGGTTCAAATGGTGACCTTGAAAAGGAAATAGAAAGGGTAAAGGAAGAAGTGAGAGTTGCGAAAGCGCTTGGGGTTCCCTGTATGCGACATGATGCTAGTTGGGGTTTCCCAAAAGAATATCGAGGCCCCAGAGGTTTTGATGATGCCCTTCCAAGGTTGGTGGAGGGATGTAGAGCAGTTACAGAATTTGCTCAAGAATTGGGAATAAAGACTACAATAGAAAATCATGGGTTCTTCTGTCAAGACAGCGAACGCGTTGAAAGACTGGTGAATGCCGTTAATCACCCTAACTTTGGTGTATTACTTGACATTGGGAATTTCTTATGTGTGGATGAGGATCCGGTAAAAGCAGTGGGAAGGCTGCTTCCTTATGTTTTCCATGTGCATGTAAAGGATTTCCATGTGAAATCGGGTATGCTCCCCAACCCAGGAAAAGGATGGTTTAAATCCAGGGGCGGTAATTATCTTCGTGGTGCTATTATAGGGCATGGGGATGTGCCAGTCATTCAGTGTCTGAATCTATTGAAAAGCGCAGGATATAACGGATTTTTGTCTATTGAATTTGAGGGCATTGAAGACCCAATTACTGGTATCGCAATAGGTGCTGAGAATTTAAGGCGCTATGTAGAAGAGGTAATGAAGCTATAAAAAACTATTTTAGGAATGAAAAACTTCTTAAAACCAGCCCATAGGTAACAGTTCATTGCTTTCCCGAATATACTGTAGTGATAGCAATGTCAATAAGGGAGGTAATTGAACCATGGAATATCCTATGGGCTATTTTTATCCTTTACAGCAATGTCCTCCTGGCACCATGCCATATATCATAAGGCCAGGAGATACTTTCTTTTCATTAGCGAGAAGATTTAATACCACGGTGGCCGCAATCATATCTGCTAATCCAGGGATTGATCCTAATCGGTTACAGATAGGTCAGAGGATATGCATACCTATGCAGCCACAATTTCCACCCTGTCCTGAAGGGAACTTTTATACCATTCGGCCAGGGGATACCCTGTTTTCCATTGCGCGGCGGTTTAATGTCTCAGTGGATGACATTTTGGAGGCCAATCCCGGCATTGATCCTGAGAACCTGAGGGTTGGGCAGGTCATCTGCATACCCCTTGCTGTACCACCGGTTACCTGTCCTGCCGGCACATTTCCTTATGTAGTAAGGGCAGGTGATACCTTCTTTAGCTTGGCAAGGAGGTTTGGCACTACGGTTGCGGCCATAATGGCGGCCAATCCAGGTGTTGACCCAGAGGGGTTGCTAGTAGGCCAGACGATATGCATACCAGGTGCTGCACCACCTGTATGCCCTGCAGGTACAACGCCGTATATAATAAGGGCGGGTGATACTTTCTTTAACTTAGCAAGGAGGTTTAACACCACTGTAGAGGCCATAATAGCGGCTAATCCGGGAGTAGATCCCAACAGGCTGCAGATAGGCCAGAGGATTTGTATACCAACTGCTGCACCACCTGTATGCCCTGCCGGCACAACGCCGTATATAATAAGATCAGGGGATACCTTCTTTAACCTAGCAAGGCGGTTTGGTACTACGGTTGAAGCCATTATAGCAGCTAATCCAGGTGTTGACCCCAACAGGTTGCAGATTGGTCAAAGGATATGCATACCCGTGTGAGCAATTTTTAAATGCTGATAAAAGGGGCTGACGTGTTTAGCCCCTTTTTTATTTTTTGAAGGATAAGAGGCAAGTTTGGTACCATCCTATTCAGACTTTAATTGTAGTGAAAACTTTGTGTGAAAGGTAAGGCTTTATTAAATAGAAGGATGTGTTAAAATAAATTAAGATATATCGGTTTAATATTTCTTAACACTATTGGTACATTGGCGTGGTAAAAACAATCATTAAACACAATTTTTAGAAGGGTGAAATTGATGAAACAAAAAGATATGCCTGTTAGCCAAAATCAGGAATATGAAATGACCATCGAAGATATAAGCGTTGATGGAGAAGGCATAGGTCGGATAAACGGATTTACCATGTTTGTACCAGGAGCTCTGCCGGGCGAGAAGGTGAGGATTAAGGCTTTAAGAATAGGCAAGAATTATGGGTATGGCAAACTGCTGAAGATAATTGAACCATCACCGGATAGGGTGGTCCCACCATGTTCTTATTCAAAGCAGTGCGGTGGATGCTCTATTCAACACCTTTCATACAATGCACAGCTCAAGTTTAAGACCCGTCGGGTGCGTGATGCTTTAGAGCGCATAGGGAAGATCACAGGCGTAAAGGTGCATGACACTATCGGTATGGTTGAGCCATGGAGATACCGTAATAAAGCCCAGTTTCCTGTAGGGAGGGCTGGCAGTTCATTGGCCATTGGTTTTTTTGCACCCAAAAGCCATGATATTGTTGATATGGATAGGTGTATGATAAATCATCAAATTAACGACAAGATAATTGAGGTAATAAGAAATTTTATACAAAAGTACTCCATTCCTGTATATGATGAGTGTGCTCACCAAGGCATCGTACGCCATGTTGTAACTAAAGTGGGTTTTAAAACTGGACAGGTGATGTTTGTTATTGTAACAAATGGAAAAAACCTACCGCATAAAGATAAGCTCGTCGAGCTTTTAAGGAACAATATACCAGGTATAACCAGCATTGTGCAGAATATAAATTCTAAAAAGACCAATGTAATCTTGGGGCAAGAGAACATCACTTTGTGGGGACAGGACTATATTGTCGATATCCTGGGCCGATTAACTTTTAAGATATCGCCCCTCTCGTTTTTTCAGGTAAATCCGGTACAGACTGAGATCTTGTATAATAAAGTATTAGAGTATGCCACATTAACAGGTAAAGAAACGGTTATAGACCTCTATAGCGGAATAGGTACCATTTCGCTGTTTTTGGCACGTAATGCCCATAAAGTATATGGCATAGAGGAAGTGCCTCAAGCGGTACAGGATGCGTGGGAGAATGCCAGGATAAATGGCATAACAAATGCTGAATTCATAGAAGGGAAAGCCGAAGTAGTGATCCCCGAGCTGGTGAACTCGGGTTTGCATGCCGATGTGGTGGTGTTGGACCCACCCAGAAAGGGATGTGAAGCCGAGGTGCTGGAGGCCCTAGCGCGTATGGCGCCGCAAAGGATTGTTTATGTATCCTGTAACCCAGCGACTCTTGCAAGGGACTTAAAACTTTTAACTGAACACGGATATGAGGTGGTTGATGTACAACCGGTGGACATGTTCCCGCATACGACTCACGTGGAGTGCGTGGCATCGCTCAAAAGAAAACATAAATAAGTAAAGCCTTGAACTGCAAGGATGTTGGTGAGAAGAGGTGAGTTATATGGATATGAGATTCATAGAAGGGGCAGCAAAGATCGAACAGGATTACGGATACTTCCCCACATTCCATGATGATGACATAAAGGAGATTCGCATCGTACCCGGGAGGATTGAGATAGTGGTGAAGATGAATACCTTTCCCAAAGCTTTAATGAAAAATTCCAATTGTAAAGTGAATAATCCAATGGGCGTTTGCTGCCATAAGGTCATCGAGGAAGCAATCAATAAAGGACTAGCAATGAAATAATTGTTTACAAGACGTTATTAAAATTTATTCCTGTATTTTCTTTTGCTTGCTTCTCACAGTCCGAAACACGTGTAGTGCGTACAAAGATGGAAGATAACTGGTGCCGTAAAAGCTGGTTGGATGATATCGAAATGTTGCTATCTTCATAAAATCTTCACATATTTATCCTATAATTGAGCAAAAAATGAAGGAGGTCATGAAAGCATGAATACAATGACACATTATATGGAATTACTCGCAACAAACCAACCCTGGAATCTCATTATTTTTATGGCCATCCCGGTCATTCTTGCTGAAACCATAGCTGTTTCAGAATTAGCAATACTATTCAGTAGGAAGCTCGACGGTGGGCTCAGAAAATTGAATAGAATTGCTGGAATTTTAGCAGGACTTTATTTCGTCGGAATTTTTATTTACCTTTTCTTTAATGCAGTAATACCTTTGACTGTTTCTGGAGGTTGGAGAGGGCCGGCTGATGTAATTGCTGTGGGTTTTTATCTATCAGGTGTTGTACCGCTTCTGGGTATAGCGCTTTTAGAATTGGGAGTAATAGCAAAAAGCCGTGATGAGGTTGACAAACTGAAACTCCATGCAATATTCGTAGGAACTTTTCTAATTGTTGCTCACATTGCAATGATATTTGGAATGCTAAACCCAGCCTTATTGGAGATGAAAATGTAAAAGTAACAAATGTCAAAAAACTGGGAATGTCGTTTATTTAGAATAATTTAATGAACATTTCAGTTAGGTCTAGCTGAACGTCAAAAAGGATATATCCAATTTAAGGGGATATATCCTTTTTTGATTTTATATGGTAAAATATACTTGTGATTTGTTTAAACTGTAAAATAAGGGGGAGTTGTTTATGCGCTGGGAATATTTGGTGCCTCGGGATTTTAAAAGAGCTGTAGAGGAGCATGGCCTCTGCATTGTCCCGACCGGATCTCTAGAGCGGCATGGAGAACATCTGCCTTTCGGATGTGACATGATTATCACCCACACAATAGCGTGCAGGGCTGCAGAGATTGAGCCTGCGGTCGTGTTCCCACCCTACTTCATGATGCAAGTCCACGAAGCTGCTTGCTTTACGGGCACAGTGAACTTTCCCCAGGCTTTTGCCATTGAAGCATTGAGCTTACTATTAAAGTCCATTGCCTCCAACGGATTTAAAAAGATTCTTATTGTAAATGGCCATGGAGGCAATAGGCACATGCTGGACTATTTTGCCATGAGCCGACTGGATGAGCCAACAGATTATATCCTTTACTATACCAATATTGGTGAGGGGCTTACAAGTGAGGAACGCGCCAGAATAAACAGCCTGTGGGAAACAGATGTTATGGGACATGCTTGTGAAATGGAGACCTCACTTTTTATGGCCTGTTGCCCGGGCAAGGCAAAATTGGAATATGCTCCGCAGAACACGGTTGAACCTTTGAGGCGCTTTAAACATTTATGGGAACACGGGGTACATAACGCCCTTTGGTGGTACGCAGACTATCCGGAAAACGTGGTAGGCAATGCCAGCTATGCCAGCGAAGAAAAGGGAAAGGTGGTACTTGACATTTATGTTGCAGCGCTGGCCCGTGCAATAAAGGCGGTCAAGGAAGACAAGGAAGCTCCAAGGCTTCAGGCAGAGTTTACCCATCGTATGAAAAATAAGGGAACAGGGGAGTAAATTAACCTCAACTGGCAGTTGTTCAAATATCAGCTGGTACTTGCTCTCAGCATCACCCTGTCTTTGTCGAATTTCCTTTGGGCAGCCTGCTCAAACATATCCACCAATTATGCTTAAGCAACCTGTTAAACAGTATTTGAAAAACGAATTTAACATGGAAGTAGAAAATTAAATGAGCTTTTGAAGCAGTAACGAATGGCAGTTAACAGGAGGGGTGGTTTAATGCCAAGAAGATACAATACTACCGCGACATGGATGAAAATGATGTATATATTCATCCTATTTATGGTGTTTGTGATAGCCAGGCTGTCCAGCGAGGAGGTGGCCAAACCACCTGCAGAGGGAAATACTGCTGGGAATGGCCAAATAACGCCGGCTACAGAAAGCGGTGAAAAAGTCCCAGGTAGCAACAGCGAGCGTGGTTTGGCAGTACACTTTATCGATGTGGGGCAGGCCGACAGCATCTTGATTACAATGGATGGGGCCGCCATGTTGATAGACGCCGGCAACAACGAGGATAGCCAGCTGGTGGTGGATTATATAAAGGCAAGGGGGATAACTACTCTGGAGTATGTCATCGCCACTCATCCACACGAGGACCACATAGGCGGGATGGATGCCGTGATAAAATCTTTTGAAGTAAAACACATAATAATGCCCAAAGTAGAGAGCAATACAAGGACATTTGAGGAAATGCTGAAAGCCATATCTAATAAGGGCTTGAAGATTACTCCTCCGGTACCCGGTACTGTATATCCACTTGGAAAAGCCGAATTTGTCGTGCTTGCTCCCAACAGCAAGCGGTATGAGAATACCAATGATTACTCTGTCGTTGTAAAGCTGAGGTACGGCGGTACGTCGTTCTTGTTCACCGGAGATGCAGGGTTTGAATCTGAGAACGAAATGGTTGAAAAGGGGTATGATTTGCAATCGGATGTGCTTAAAGTTGGGCATCACGGCAGCGCCTATTCAACTTCCAAAAAGTTTTTGCAAGCTGTACAGCCGCAAATAGCCGTGATATCGGTCGGAAAAGGCAATGACTACGGTCATCCGGCGCCCGAAACTATTCAAAAATTGAAGCAAGTGGGGGCAAAGATATATAGAACCGATGAGCGAGGGACTATAGTTATAACCAGCGATGGGGAAAAGATAGAGGTATTTGCCTATAAAAACCAATAAATGTCAGGAGGGTGTTCAATGAAAAAGGTCATCATAGACAGGTTTGAGGGAAATTTTGCTGTCTGCGAGGATGAAGACAGGAAGATGATCAATGTAGAGAGGTCAAGGCTGCCCGAGGGTGCAGAGGAAGGTACCGTCCTGGTGCTTAAAGTGAGCGGTGAGGACATCGAGATTGAGATAGACCACGATGAAACCCGTGCCAGAAAGATGAAGATAAAGGAGATGATGGACTCACTGTTCAGCTGACTCCGTTGTGTTCGCCTTATTTTTATTCTTCAAGGATAAAAGCAGTAAAATGAGGGGGATGGCAAACTGGAAGGGTATTGAATAATAAGGCCACACATTTTCGGCCCAATTGAACATTTCGAATATATTTTCGTATATCCATATAGAAAGTACTACACAGAATGTCAATAACGCCGTGGTGAGCTTCCTGTAATCGCCTGCACCTATGATATCAGCCAACATGGTTGAGGCGGCATACAGACATATGGCTATCTTTATTCCTCCTCCTATTAGCAGGTTTATATCAAATAGCGGCTCCAGGTTTATGCCTGGAATGAGCACCGACGTTATGTGGGGTACATAAGTTGCCTGGTATATGAAATGGCTCCCCAATGCGGTTATATCCCTGAAAAAGATGAACAGAAACAGCCCGGTGGCTGACAGCGCTGACAGGGCGGACACTCTTCTTAAATTCTCTCTTCTGTTTAAATGTGGAAATATCATTAAAAAGGCGATTGTCTCGCCGAAAGGGAAGGTCAAAAATGCATAAGCCGCCTTTATTACGGGCTGTATGCCGTTTTCCAGTAATGGTAAAAATGCGGTAAAATCATGGACGGTTACGATACCTATGCTGATGAGAACTGCTATAACCGGGATGACCGGTACAAGTATCTTGCTTACCCTGCTCACCACCTCTATCCCGCTGTTTACCGCGTATACAATAATTATGGCAAAAATGACAATGATCACTTCTAATGGGGTATATAGGTATGCAGTTGTGGTCATGAAGGACCCGAAATTTCTGAGCACCAGTGAAGCCAGGTGTGTAAAATACCATACATACAGTAGGGCAAGCACATTGCCCAGTACTTTGCCCAAGTGGCTTTTCAAAATCTCCGCAAAGTTTTTGAAGGGGTTAAGAGCAGAGATTGTGGCATACATCCGTAAAAGCAATGTGCCGCCTATTCCCCCGATAATTATAGCCAACCATCCATCGTTTTTTGCGCTTGTTATCGGATTGATGATGAGCGTACTACCAAATAAAAAGCCTGTCATGAGCATAAACAGCTGCAAGCTGGATATTTTTTCCTTTTCCATTACTTTATCACTCCGATTGCCTGTAAAATTTTCTGTATCCACTCGGCAGGGCTGCTGGGCCTTTTGCCTATTGATATTAAGAATCCCAAGATCAGGCTCAATACTGCGATAAAGGTATAGGTGGCAATCACCCGGAACGATTCCTTAGCTTTTATAAATTTCCGCACATCATGTATGCTTAAAACTGCAAGAATTGCTAAAATTAGCATCATATGGTCACTCATCTTTTATCATGGGACTTTTGATGAGTCCCGAACGCCTTATCTTTAAATTTACGACTATGTCAACAGGAAGTTGGCTGAATATATCGTTCCACTGGTCCATTATTTGTTTCCAGTATTGAGGATGGTATTTATGCACAATTTTGCCAAATCCAAATATGTCGCTGGAGTATTCTTTCTGCGCTTTTCTGATAGCCATAGCGATTTCTTTTTTGACTTCTTCGCTTAAAGCTTTCTGCAGCATATGTATGTCTTGCTGAAAGCTCAGTACTCCCTTTCCTGTATATTCTGCTATATTGCCTTCAAGGTTAACGTAAATTGACAGCCTGTAGGGTTGGCCGTTTTTAAATTTGACGTCTATTTTTCCGTTGGAATTCAGTACCTGTATGGACATTTTACCGCTAGCCACCGGTATTGTAACAACTGTGCTTTCTACTTTGTCGGTTGCAAACAAAAACCCCCTTGTCTCGTACTGGTTTAGCCATCCTACCAGCTTTCCATCTTTGAAGACGGCTGTACCTTCTGCTTTGACGGTTTTTTCATTTTCCTTGGTTATCTGTCCTATAGTAATCTGCCTGCATTTGTTTTTAACGTCTTTAAACAATTCTATCAGCATCGTGCGCTTTACCTTTGCCCTCAACTTTGTGTTTTCTATCGTCCCCTTTATATACATCGCCGGGATGGCATCCATCTCGGGCTGTATCTTTAAAATGTCTTCAGGGCTGCAGCCCCTTGCTACCAGCACATCCGCCAGGTATTCTACCTGATAATCCCTGTGCAGGAAATCCAGCGCCTCATTGATGCCTTCTCGACAAAGCTTCTCTCCAAGGATGATTACCTGGAGTGTGCTCAAAAACAGCCTCTTGTCCACTACCGCTTTCATGCTTATCAAGGCGTCTGAAATGGTTTCACCTTTGTAGGATTTAACAAATACCGGTTTGGGCTGCGCCATTCCCCCTTTCCCTTGGCTGGAAGACGTGGATTGCAAAGCCGCCGGTTCTATCACCTGCACCGTTACGATTATCTTTCCATCTTCTGATTTGTCAATCCCAAGTGCAGTAACTATGTTGATGTCTATCAAATCCACGTTGTCCCAGCATCCGGTCAAAAGCGCTGACAAAATCAACAGTGTTATTATCTTAATCTTCACTTATCTCATCTGCCTCCTGGCGCTTTATTCCCACTGTACCCTTTGTGTCTTCGGTGAATAGTATTTTGGGCCGTGTGAGCATCACCCATATGGGTGCCGTTAGGAGTGAGTCCTTAAGGTCAGAAGCTGTAAGGGGAGAAAAGGGTGCCATATAAGGTATGCCGAAGGAGCGCAACCTGCATAGGTGTATGAGAACAGCCACGGCTACAAAGGAGATGCCAAGGAATCCAAGAAAATTGGCAGCTACCAGGAAGACAAACCTAAGCAACATGGTAGCCCTGATAAGCGGCGGCACTACAAAGTTGCATATTGCTGTTATGGCCACCACGATGACCATGAGGTTGCTGGCGATCCCTGCGGCAACTGATGCCTCGCCCAATACGATAGCCCCTACGATGCTGAGCGCTTGCCCTATCGTTCTGGGCATGCGTACGCCGGCTTCGCGTAAAAGTTCAAACGCCGTTATCATCAGCACAGCTTCTACAAACGGCGAAAAGGGTATTCCCTGGCGTGAGGCGGCTAACGTGATTATGAGCTTTATTGGGATTACGGTATGATGAAAGCTCACCAGCGCCACGTACATAGCCGGCAACAGGTTGGATATGACCAGCGCAAAAAGCCTGAGCAACCGCATAAACGTTGCAAAAAAGGCGTGGTCGTAGTAGTCGTCAGATGTCTGGATGGACTC
The DNA here is from genome assembly GCF_016908415.1 of Caldicoprobacter guelmensis. NCBI lineage: Bacteria > Bacillati > Bacillota > Clostridia > Caldicoprobacterales > Caldicoprobacteraceae > Caldicoprobacter > Caldicoprobacter guelmensis. The sequence continues at coordinate 334,419 of NZ_JAFBDW010000001.1, read as the reverse complement.
TATGAAGATATAGGGGACTGTCAGTATATAGGGTGTACCGTCGCACAGTATCGCTACCCTGCCTTCCAGCAGTTTTGCCACCAGCTTGTCACATTTTTCGGTGTTGCCCACGATGGGGAAAAGGGTTAAGCGGTTATCGGCTATATATTGCTCTATATATCCTGTATCAAGGATGGCGTCGGTTCTAATCTTTTTAATCCTCTTCCGTACTTCCTTGACGATTTCTTCATTTGCGATTCCTTTGATGTAGCATACGCAGACATCGGTTTTGGTCTGAACGCCCAGCCGGATTATCTCAAACTTGAGGTTTGGGCTTTTGATTCTTTTCCTGATGAGTGCCATATTGGTGGCGAGGTTTTCAACAAAGCCTTCACGCGGACCTCTTATGGCAACCTCGGTATCGGGTTCATCGATCTGCCTGCCCTGCGTTGCTTTTACATCCACGGCTAACGCGCATTTTACCCCATCCACACAAAGCACCGCATTTCCCGAAACGATTTTATAGACCGCCTGCTGCATGTTTTGAATCTCTTCAAAATCGCTGCCGCTTATGGCGCACTCCTTAATGCGTTGAAATGCCAGCTTTGGTTCACCGTGCACTTCGGTTTGGGAAAAATACTCGATTATGGGGCGGATTATGTCACGATTTAGTATGTTTTTGTCAACGAGGCCGTCAATGTATGATACCAGTATTCGCACCTCATCATCTTCACCTTTACCGCAAACTATGTGCCGTACCACAAAGTCATCACACCCCGAGAAGATTTCATCTAGCCTTTCTTTTACTTTTTCGATATTTTTGGGCAGAGGTTCATCCAGGCCGGTATATATCGTGTCTATGTTTTCTTTGGGGGTTCCGCGCCTAAAAAGGCTTTTAATCATGTTAAACATATCCTCACCACCCATTTTGTAGTATAACCGCTAGTAGGAAATACATGCACGAGACTCAGCGCTGAGGAGTAAAAATTTTTCGTGCTAATTGCAGGATAAAATACGACAAACTCCTTCAAAAAAGTGCTAAATATGGTATAATAATACTATAAGAAGTCAGCAAAATTGCACTTTTGGGAGGGGATTGGGGTTGGTAACGAGAAAAGAAAAAAGAGAAGCAGAAAAGAACACAAATTTTTTTCTCGAGTTCATAAGAATTAAGAATCATTTTTTTAAGGATTTAAATGAGAGACTTAGGAATGTAAAAGATCCCAGACATAAGAGCTATATCACTTATCTTCCAGACGTTATACTTTTTGTAATGATAATAAAGAATATAATGGCATTAACGTCTATGAGGGAGATGACGGAGGAATTAAACAAAGATGAATGTATAAAAAATATTGAGAAAGTTTTGGGAGTAGAGAGCCTAGAGGAATTACCCCATTATGATACTATAAATGATTTTTTATCTAAGTTGGAACCGACTGAGCTTGAAAAAATTAGGGTATATATGATAAAAGAGTTACTGAAAAAGAGATGTTTTGAAGATTTCAGGATACGAGGGAAATATTGGGGAGTAATATTTGATGCGACAGGACTTTATTCATTTAAGGAAAGGCATTGCGAACACTGTTTGAAGCGGGAATATGTAAATAAGGAAACTGAGGAAGTGACGACGGTATATATGCATCAAGTGCTTGAGGCCAAGCTTGTTATTGGGGATATGGTATTTAGTATAGGGACAGGAGAGTTGTCAAGAATTTTGTGTCTGATTAAAGTAACGTAACTGGAAAATTTGTTGTATTTCATAAATGTGAGCATTTATCATTGGTACCGCTTTTTTCCATTTTGTCCGCCTTAAGTTTTCCCTCTGTAAATATATGTTAATTTCCAATACCTCGACAGAGTTAAAGTAACCACCCGACCTTATCCGAATTTTTTCAACCAGGCTATTAATACTCTCTACACTGTTGGTAGTATAAATATGCTTTCTCAAGGATTCGGGATATTTAGTGAAAGCCATGTAATGTTCTGCTTTCTCCATAAGAAGGTTCATATATCGGCTATATTTACTCTTAAAGTTACTGCAAAGTTCATAAAACTTTTGAACAGCTTCATCAAAGGAAGAAGCAAACTTTATTTTATCGAGTTCTTTATTGAATTCTGTGGCATCAGCTTTGGTCATATATTTGCGGATATTTCTCTGAAGGTGTACAAAACAGAGCTGATGGTCAGCATATGGATATACAGCTTTGACCGTGTCAATAATTCCAGGGAAATCATCGCTTACAACTACTAAAACTCGTTTAAGACCGCGATTTATCAAGTCTTCAAAGACCTTGTTCCAATCGGCTCTGTTTTCTTTACCGAAGAAGGTGTAAAGGCCAAAGATATCTTTTTTACCTTCCATATCGATGCCAAGGACTATGTAGCATGCGGCTTTCTTTACTTTTGAGCCGTCCTTTATCTCACAGTGATAGGCATCGATGAGTAATGCAAACACCGATTCGGGTAATTCTCGTTGTTTGAAAAGGTCTAACTCGCTTTTTAGGTCATCTTTGATTTTGTCGAGTTCATCATCAGAATAAGGGAGATTGAGGCTTTTGAGGGTATTTAAGAGGGAAGATTCTGAATAACCGTTGACAACAAGGGACATAAGGAGGTCTGTATAGGATTCATCCACCCTTTTATACGGTTCAGGGAGGATGTGAGGTCTGAAATCGCCAGTGCGAGTTCTTGGGACAGAGATTTCCAGGTTACCCATAGGTGTACCAAGTTTTCTATCATAAAAGCCGTTACCTTTGTCATTCTCGTTTTTCAAGAGATAGATTTGGCGTTCAGACAACATAAACCAGTCGAGCAAATCCTCCAGCAATTTTTTCAAGGCAGGGCGAGATGGGTCCGAATCAGAGCAATACTGATTTAATACTTTTTCAACCGCCATATTTTTAACTGTTTGATAATAGGTATTTTTATCCATAATTACCAGCCTCCTTTGTAATTTCATTATACACCAGACACGATTTTATTTTAACACCCTAGGGAACAGAGTTTATAGAGAATGAGGGAGAAGAAGTCAGCAAGCAAGATTGTGAATTAAAGGCCTTTTACAGGTTGGCGGGGAAAATAAAGAGAGTTTTCAAGAGGCTGCCCATTTGTATTTTAGGGGACAGTCTTTATGCCTGTGAAGGTGTGTTTAAGTTATGTGATGAGTATAGGTGGAAATTTTTGATAAGGTATAAGGAAGGACGGATAAAGAGCGTGGGGGAAGAATTTGAAGCTATAAAGAAGATAGATGGGATGAGTTTCAGGAAGAGAGAAGGAGATATAGAACGAGAGGATAATATTTTTTGGGCTAATGAAATATCATACAATGAAAGGGTAGTAAACTTAATTGAGTTTGTTGATACAGAAGGAGATGGTGAGAATAAACGTTATGTTTTTATTACCAACATAAAGGTAACGCAGAAAAATGCCCTGGCACTTGTTGGCGCAGGGCGAAGTCGATGGAAAATTGAAAACGAAGGATTCAATCGACAAAAGAATTTGATATATGCCATAGGGCATATAAACAGCTACAACTACAACGCTATGAAGAACCATTATCTGCTTACGCAGATTGCGGACATATTGATGCAGCTATACACCAAGGGAGCAAAAGTACTTAAGGTTATCAAGAAGACTATAAAGCACATATCCTTGCATCTGTTAGAAGATTTAAGGACTAAGGTTATAACAGATGAGGATATGGTCAGTATAATGAAGCCGATGCAAGTAAGGTTCACGTAGTATTTACATTATAGCAGAGGAGGTGGTGTGAAGGGAAGAAAAGTTTTTAAAAATTTAAATAAAAAGCAAAGGTAAGACCTTAGTTGGTCTTTTTGGCGCAAAAGAAAGGGAAGTATACTGGAAAAATTTAACATAACAAATACAGGAAAAATACCATTATATGAAATCAACAAAAAATTTACTCCTCAGGGCTGATGAGGGACAGTTGTTGTTGACAGACGAAAAAGGAGAAATAATCAGAAGTCTTTCACTTATGAATGTAATAGATCAACTCAGTTCTACACACAAGCGAGAAAAAGAGGAAAGGATTAAAGCGAAAAGATTAGCAAAAAATACCTTGATTGTCACAGGTTTAATAATAGATATGTTGCCTTTTGGTGTTGTTTTAGCTTCCCCACCGGGTAAAATAGTGAAATGCAACAGGGTTGCAAGAAGGATATTATTAGAAAAATTTTCAAACCAAGAGGAAGTAGCCGCTTTAATAAACGGTGCATACAAAGATAAAATAATTGAAAGCGGGTCAGGAACTTATTATAGGATAGAAGTGAGTCCTTTGAATGAAAAGACAAATAACGTTCTTGTCGCTTTTATAGATGTATCCCGTGAATATACACTGCTGAACCGAATAAAGGAAATGCAAGAGGAGCTAGAAACGGCATTTTTGGCAATGCTTCCGGACCAGCGTATAGAGGCCAGGCTGAAGTCCATACCGGAATATATGGATGAATATGACGAAAATACCGGCATGATCAAAATAACTGGCATTATAGAAGACGGTTGTTACAGACATGTAGTAAACATGCTTAAGTTATTAGCAGATGCCTTTAAACAGGGGCTGATGGAACTGCCTGGCGTGAATAAGAATACCCTGGTTCAGGCTACTATACTTCACGACATCGGAAAGGTGCAGCCGGATTTAAAGGTAGGCGACGTAGTAAATCCCAAAGAAGTATTTGAACAAGGTTTTTACCATGCGTTTAGAGGGGCTTCTTTGAGCAGGTCGTTGTACGATATAAACGATGAGGTGTATTATTTGATAAAGTATCATCATCATGGTGAGAATGAACTGCCTGCTGATTTCCCTGATTATTTGCTGGTTATGCACAGGTTTTTCCGGCTTATAGACGGGCTTTCTGCAGGCATAACGCGCAGGGGATCCATGGTAAAGATGAGGATAAAAGGCACAAAGATTCATGTTAGAGAAGAGAGCAGCTTCCCTGCTTATAACCAGGAATTTGAGATGGATATTTATACGGGACGGACTATAAGGTGCGATATAAAAAAATAAAAAAATGAAACTTTTTATCCCCCTTATCGTCAATTCTAATGAAAAATAAACTTAAAAGGGGGAGATGATTATGAGGATAAAGCATGTGGCGTGTATGTATATTGTTGTTTTTGTTACAGCAGTTATATTGACTTCATGCAGCATGATAAACTGGGCATCCATTGCTGGGTCTAAACTTCCACCTCCTGCTGAAAAGGTGGATGAAAGGCTGGTGGATGCAAACATCGAGTTCAGCTTTAAGTTGTTTAATCAGCTAATTGGTGACCAGGTAAAGGATAACGTGTTTATCTGCCCTGCAAGCGTGAGTCTGGCTTTGAGCATGACGTACAATGGTGCCGATGGTGAAACAAAAGAGGCAATGGCCCAAGCTTTACAGTTACAGAACATGAGCATAGAAGATGTCAATAAAGCCAATGCAGACCTGCTAACCATACTTCAAAACCCTGATCCCGACATAAAAGTATCCATTGCTAATTCAATTTGGATAAGGGAAGGGGTGTCATTTTACAAGGAGTTCTTGGATGTAAATAAACGATTTTACAACGCATATATAGAGCACTTGAATTTCTCATCTCCGCAAGCCCCCAATATTATTAACAATTGGATAAAAGAGTGCACAAACGGAAGGATAGATAAGGTTATAGAGGATCCGTTAACCAAAAGATTCTCTAAAGGTTAACGGTTTTTTTGTATTGTGTTTTATATTAACATATTGTATTATTTGGTATAGGAATTTGTTAAATTGGGGAGGTATAGCAGATGTATTACATAGGAATTGACTTGGGAGGAACTAATATAGCTGTAGGATTGGTTGATGAAGAAGGGAAGATTATACATAAGGATAGCGTCCCTACTTTAAATGAAAGGGAATATCCTGAAATAATCAAGGATATGGCCATGCTTTCGTTGAAAGTGGTGAAGGACTCCGGCGTTTCTTTAAAAGAAGTAAAAGCCATAGGAATAGGGAGCCCGGGGACACCTAACAATGAAGAAGGCATTTTGGTCTATGCAAACAACCTTAAATTCAGAAATGTTCCAATGCGGGCTGAGATGCAGAAATACATAGACCTTCCTGTCTATCTTGACAACGATGCAAACGTGGCTGCACTTGCCGAAAGCGTGGCAGGGGCCTGCAAGGGAGCAAAGCACTCTGTTACCATTACGCTAGGTACTGGTGTAGGCACTGGAGTTGTGATAGATGGCAAAGTTTATAGCGGTTTTAACAATGCTGCTGCTGAAATGGGACACATGGTGATTGTGGTTGACGGTGAACAGTGCACATGCGGAAGAAAAGGTTGCTGGGAGGCTTATGCTTCTGCCACCGCTTTGATACGCGAGACGAAAAAGGCGGCTGTTGCCAACCCCGATTCCTTGATAAACAAGCTCGTTGATGGGGATTTGTCAAAGATAAATGCTAAGACTCCGTTTGATGCCGCAAGACAGGGAGATAAGGTTGGGTTGCACATTGTGGAGGAATATATGAAATACCTCGCTGAGGGCCTAGCAAACGTGGTAAACATATTCCAGCCAGAAATTATAGCCATAGGTGGTGGGATTTCGAAAGAAGGAGAATACCTGCTGGCGCCACTCAGGAAATTAGTGAGCCAAAGGGTCTATACGGTTGAGGGTGTGCCTCAGACCAAGATAGTTGCCGCAAAGCTGGGTAACGATGCAGGCATAGTGGGTGCAGCAATGCTGGGGAAGATGTACTAAATTGATACGGCTGCTAAAATTACACATTTTGAATAAACCCGGGGGAGAATGTTTTAAAGTTAGATGTTCTCCTCTGTTTTTGTTTTCAATAGACAAGTTTGGTATTTGGTGATATCATTAACTTGGTATTATAACTTGCTGCCTAACAGCAGATGATAGGCTCTTATTTATAATGTTTTATGTAAGGGGGAAACTTAAGAGTGGTACATGCTTTTGAGATGAATGGGCTTTACATCGCTGTAGATATCAACAGCGGGAGTGTGCACAGCCTTGACAGGCTTACATACGAAATCTTAAAGGCGTTTCCGTATGATTTTTCGACAGACAGGGCAATTGAGAAGTTTGGAGATAAATTTGGGGTGGATAGCGTTAAAGAGGCGTGTGAAGAGATTGAGCGGCTTATAGAGCAGGGAATGCTATACAGCCCCGAATTAGACGAAACATTTCTTTCCCGTCAGCTAGAAAACAACAACGGCTTAAAGGCGCTGTGCCTTCATGTGGCACACGATTGCAATTTAAGCTGCGAGTACTGCTTTGCCTCTAAAGGCAGCTACTGTTCCCAAAGGAGGCTCATGCCTGAAGAAGTGGCTTTTAAAGCCATGGAGTACCTTGCCCAAAATTCCGGAAACAGGAAAAACATAGAGGTGGATTTTTTTGGAGGAGAGCCGCTGCTCAACTTTGATGTGATCAAAAAGGCGGTTGCTTACGGTAGGGAGCTTGAGAAACGTTACAATAAAAAATTCTATTTTACCATAACCACCAACGGCACTCTTCTTAATAGGGAAAAGATCGACTATATCAACGAAAACATGGACAACGTTGTCATCAGCCTGGATGGGCGGAAACATGTCCATGATGCCATGAGGTACTACAGAAACGGAAAGGGAAGCTACGACGAGATTGTAGAATTGGCCAAGGAACTGGTAAGCGGTAGAGGTGGCAAAAACTACTACATAAGGGGGACGTTTACAAATAGAAATTTAGACTTTGCTGAGGATGTTTTCCATATAGCTGGATTGGGTTTTGAAGAGGTATCGATAGAACCGGTGGTGGGCAGTGGTCAGCCATTTCACATCACCGATGAACATATATCCGTAATTCTTGACGAGTATGAAAGGTTGGCCAGAAGAATAGTGGATTATATAAAGGCGGGACATAAGCTTAAGTTTTACCACTTCAATATAAACCTTTACGGGGGGCCATGTGTGCAAAGGAGGATTGTGGCGTGTGGGGCAGGCTTTGAATACCTTGCAGTATCGCCTGAGGGGCGTTTCTATCCCTGCCATCAATTTGTTGGGCAACCCCAGTTTATAATGGGAGATGTATTCAACGGTATAGATGACCCGAGGGGATGGGCCGACCGGTTTAAAAGGTGCAATATCCTGACAAAGGAAAAGTGCAAGGATTGCTGGGCTAAATATTTTTGTTCTGGCGGGTGTCATGCCAACGCCTATTTTACAAACGGAAGCATTAACATTCCAAACGAGCTGGCCTGCATCATGCAGCGCAAGAGGATAGAATGTGCACTAATGATAGACGTGGCGCTTTCCCTTGAAAGCGCTTGATTATGCCTTTCGTTGCCATTTTAAAATAGGTAGGGTAACGAATGGGTTTGGTATCACAAAAGCTTATGAAAGAGGGGTGTAAAGCTTGAAGATCGTCTTGGTGCCCGATTCGTTTAAAGGGACTTTTTCTTCCCTGGAAGTTATCGAACATTTAGAAGAGGTGGCAAGGAGGCACTTTTCACCTTTAGAAGTGGTGAAGGTTCCTATTGCCGATGGCGGCGAAGGGACGGTGGATGCGCTTGTTATGGCCGCCAAAGGTGAGTACAGGATGGTTGAAGTGATGGGCCCGCTACCTGATATGCGCGTCAAAGCCAAATACGGCATAATTCATGGTAAAACAGCGGTAATTGAAATGGCTCAAGCATCGGGGCTGCCCCTTGTCCCAGCTGAAAAAAGGGATCCCTTGAATGCTACTACTTATGGTACGGGAGAAGTCATAAAGGCGGCCCTAGATGAAGGCATCCGGGACTTCATTATAGGAATAGGGGGTAGTGCCACCAACGATGGCGGGATCGGCGCTGCTCAGGCGTTGGGGGTTAAATTTCTGGACAGGTCGGGCAAGGAAGTGGGATTTGGTGGCAAGTATCTGCAATTTATTGATAGGATCATCATAGATGACATAGATCCATGGATTAAAGAAAGCACTATCACTGTCATATGCGATGTCAGCAATCCCCTCACAGGACCTCATGGCGCCACCGCCGTGTATGGCCCACAAAAAGGGGTAACTGAAGAGAACTTCGATATTTTGGAGTCGGGAATGAAAAACTATGAACGGCTAATCAAAGAGACCACAGGGATGGATATGAGCAAGGTCCCGGGTTCGGGAGCGGCAGGGGGGCTTGGGGCTGCATTGGTAGCCTTCTTTGGAGCCGTACTAAAGCCGGGGATTGATACCGTTCTTGACTATGTGAAGTTTGATGAGCTGATCGAGGGAGCGGACCTTGTTATAACTGGCGAGGGCAGGATTGATGGGCAATCTGTATACGGCAAGGTGCCTGTGGGAATAGCTAAACGTTGTAAGCATAAAGGGATTAAAGTAGTTGCTATAGTAGGAGGGATGGGCCCAGGGGCACAAAAAGTATACGACTATGGGATATATAGTATTATGCCCACCGTGAATGCTCCTATGTCGCTGGATGAGGCCATTGATAGGGCTCAAGAGCTTTTAAAAGACGCTGCTGACAGGATGTTCAGGTTTATAAAGCTTGGGATGGAGCTTAATCGACCCTACGACTCCGATAAATTATCAAAGAATTTGAGCTGTTGAAAAAAGGTCTTCGATGTGGTAATATCTTAAGATGTAAGAGGTAATTTTACCATTATAAGTGAGGAGGGTTCAACAATGATCTTAAAAGATAAGGTGAGAGTAGGAATTATAGGATGCGGGGGAATAGCCAACGGCAAACACATGCCAGGATTGGCTAAGCTAGACTGCGTTGAGATGGTAGGGTTCTGTGACATTATAGAGGAAAGGGCCCAAAAAGCTGCCGCTAAATACGGTTCAAAAGATGCTAAGGTTTATACTGACTACAGAAAACTTTTAGAGGATAAATCAATAGATGTAGTACATATATGTACTCCCAATAAGTCGCACGGGTACATAACAGTTGACGCCCTTGAAGCGGGCAAACACGTCATGTGCGAGAAGCCAATGGCTAAGACGGCAGCCGATGCTCGCAAAATGGTTGAAACTGCTAAGCGTACGGGCAAAAAATTGACCATTGGCTATCAAAATCGCTTCAGGCCGGATTCGGAATACCTGTATACCCTGTGCAGGAACGGAGAATTGGGTGAGATATACTTTGCAAAAGCTCATGCCGTAAGGCGCCGTGCAGTTCCCACGTGGGGCGTATTCCTGGATGAGGAGGAACAGGGTGGAGGACCGCTCATCGATATAGGTACCCATGCTTTGGACCTGACGCTGTGGATGATGAATAACTATAAAGTAAAGAGCGTCATGGGTACTGTATATCACAAGCTTTCTCAACGTGAAAACGCTGCTAATGCCTGGGGGCCATGGGATCCCAAGAAGTTTACTGTGGAGGATTCGGCGTTTGGCTTCATAGTCATGCAAAACGGTGCGACCATCATTTTGGAAGCCAGTTGGGCATTGAACACTTTGATGGTGGGCGAAGCCAAGACCACCCTGTGCGGGACTGAAGCGGGAGCTGATATGTGGGATGGCCTGCGCATAAACGGAGAAAAATACGGCAAGCTGTATATAACCAAACCAGGGCTTGACGCTTCTGGCGTAGACTTCTATGATGCTAGTGCAGTTGAGTCACCTGGTGATAAGGAAGCCAGATTGTGGATCGAGTGTATAATAAACGATACCGAGCCGCGGGTGAAACCCGAAGAGGCATTGGTTGTAACCGAGATCCTCGAGGCTATATACCAGTCAGCCAAGACAGGAAAGGCTATATATTTTGAAGAATGAGCGCACTAAATATAAAAGAGGGGGAGGGTGTAATGTCCCCTCCCCTTTAATTTTTTAAGCTTCGGGGAAGGGGAATTGGCGTATGAAAGATGGCTATCTATTAGGTATAGACATTGGTGGTACCAAATGCGCTGTCGTGTTGGGTGATGAAAACGGTAGGATATACAAACGATATGCCTTTCCCACCCGTGAACAGGGGGGGCCTTATGGAGTCATTGAGAAAATAATCCAAACTGCTGATACTATATTGGACGAGCTGTCTGTTAGTATAGATGATGTGAGAAGTGTAGGAATCAGCTGTGGAGGGCCTCTTGATACAAAAAGGGGGCTTATACTGTCACCACCCAATCTGCCAGGCTGGGACGAAATTCCTATAGTAGACATATTAAAGGACAGGTTTAAAAAGGATGTTTTTCTAGAGAACGATGCTAATGCATGCGCTGTTGCAGAATGGAAGTTTGGTGCTGGACGCGGTTGCAACAATATGATATTCCTCACATTTGGGACAGGGTTAGGGGCTGGACTGATAATAAATGGGAGGCTTTATAGGGGAGCCAGTGATATGGCAGGAGAAGTAGGGCATATAAGGCTTGCGCCTGATGGACCTGTAGGATACGGCAAGGCGGGTTCTTTTGAAGGTTTTTGCAGCGGTGGGGGAATTGTGCAACTGGCCCGTCATGAAATCATATCCAGGTTAAGGCGTGGGGAAAAGGTTGCATTTTGTCCCACCGAAGAAAAAGCCAATACTATTACGGCTGCAGATGTAGGGCTGGCTGCTTTTCAGGGTGATCCCGTTGCAATTCACATCTTGCAGACCAGTGGAAGGTACTTGGGTATGGGACTGGCTATACTTATCGATATATTGAATCCTGAGCGCATAATACTGGGTGGCATATTTGCAAGGTGTCGAGAATTCATTCAGCCTGCAGCAGAGGAAGTTTTAAAAGCCGAGGCGTTGCCTTCTTCTTATCAGGCATGCCAAATATTACCAGCCGGATTGGGCGAAAGAATAGGAGATCTGTCAAGTTTATGTGTAGCTATGGGTATTGTATAGAGGAGGTTTTCTGATGGGGAATCCCATGAACATTTTTCAAGAGTTAATGGATAGGTATCCTGCTTTAAAAGAATGCAGAGAGGATATCTTAAGGGCATACGAAATTTTAGTTGAGTGCTATCAAAAAGGGAATAAGGTCTTGATAGCAGGAAACGGAGGAAGTGCTGCCGATGCAGAGCACATAGTGGGCGAGCTGATGAAAGGGTTTATGAAAAAAAGAGTGCTTCCTGATACTACTAAACAGCTTCTACTGAATAAAAATACTTCTCTAGGAAGTATATTGGCTGAAAAGCTCCAAGGGGCGCTGCCGGCTATTGCCTTGACTTCTCAGTCTTCAATCTTTACCGCTTTTGTCAACGACGTTGACCCAGACTTGGTTTTTGCCCAACAGGTTTTAGGGTACGGCAGGCCTGGTGATGTGTTTATTGGGCTGACGACATCGGGCAATTCTCCTAATATCTTATATGCGGCCTATTTAGCCGGCGTTCTGGGCCTTAAGACCATTGGTTTTACGGGAAAAAGTGGGGGAAGGCTGAAGGACTTATGTGACGTAACCATACGGGTGCCGGCCGACTCTACACCTAAGGTTCAAGAATTGCATTTGCCGGTTTACCATGCCCTTTGTGCTATGGTGGAGGAACACTTTTTTTGAGTAAAGTTGATTTTGCGAATAAAACCCTCCTAAAATACTAAATCTAATATAGAGAACTTTTTGGAGGAGGGATGTGTAATGGAAGGCCGAGTGGAAAAAAGGAATCAGCCTCTTTCTGGGGTAAAGTGTGTGGTAAATACTTGTCATTACCACATGGATGGTGATTATTGCGGTGCTGCCAAAATCGAGATTCAACCGCGAAACGCTCGAACCACTCAGGAAACCGATTGTGCCACTTTTGTTCATAAATAAGCATTGATTTGTTTAAAGTCGATGAGGGGTATGCCCCGTAAAGGGCATGCCCCTTTTTGTTTAAAAAGTGGCGTTTAGGCCTTCCTTTTTTTAATGGGTTGATTTATAATTTAAAAGTATAATTATTGCATACAAGGTGTATATAAACCCTCATAAAGAATGAAACCTCAACATCATTGAAAAATAGGATTGTAAAAATGTTGGAGGGATAGCGTGAAGAGGTTGATGTTAGGGAATGAGGCAATTGCAAGGGGAGCATACGAAGCGGGGGTGAGGGTGGTAGCGGCCTATCCTGGCACTCCCAGCACGGAAATTACTGAGTTTGCCGCTAAATACGAGGAGATCTATGCCGAGTGGTCGCCCAATGAAAAAGTTGCCTTGGAGGTAGCCATTGGCGCTTCATTTGCCGGAGCAAGGGCTATGGTAGCGATGAAACATGTGGGGCTCAATGTGGCAGCAGACCCATTATTTACCGTTTCCTATACAGGGGTCAATGGAGGGTTGGTCATAGTAGTGGCAGATGACCCTGGGATGCACAGCTCCCAAAATGAACAGGACAGCCGCTATTACGCCCGTGCGTCTCAGGTACCTATGCTAGAACCTGCTGATAGCCAGGAGGCTTTGGATTTCGTCAAGTTTGCCTTTGAGCTCAGCGAAAGATACGATACCCCTGTAATTGTAAGGCTTACCACCCGTGTTGCCCACTCACAAAGCATAGTGACCCTGGGCCAAAGGGTGGATATTCCGCTTAAAGAATACAAAAAGCTGCCCGATAAAAATGTGATGATGCCAGCCATGGCCAGGAAACGCCATATTGAAGTAGAAAAGCGTATGAAGGCTTTGGCTGAAGCCGCCAATGATTTGTGGGTTAACCGTGTTGAGATGGGGGATATCTCTATAGGCATCATAGCCAGCGGCATAACATATCAGTATGCTAAAGAGGCTCTGCCCAACGCTTCGTTTTTAAAGCTGGGTATGGTAAATCCTCTGCCACGAAGGTTGATTGAGTCGTTTGCAAGCAAGGTACAAAAGCTGTATATTATAGAGGAACTTGATCCGGTGCTTGAAGAGCAAATTAAAAGCTGGGGGATTCCTGTCACCGGTAAGGAGATTTTTCCTGTACAGGGCGAATTGAGCGCCAACATTATATTAGAAAGAATCGCGGGCAAGGTACTCAATGTAAGGCCGGTGCAGGACCTTCCGCCACGGCCACCTGTTATGTGCCCTGGTTGTCCTCATAGGGGTATATATTACGTCATGAAAAAGCTAAGGCTTCATGCGACAGGAGATATTGGGTGCTATACTTTGGGAGCTTTGCCGCCACTGGAGGCTATTGACACGTGTGTGTGTATGGGAGCTAGTGTGGGCATGGCTCACGGAATGGAAAAGGCTCGAGGCAGGGACTTCTCTCATAAGCTAGTGGCTGTCATTGGCGATTCTACATTTATACACTCTGGGATCACAGGGCTTATAGACATAGTGTATAACCGAGGAGCTTCCACCATAGTCATACTTGATAACTCTACCACCGGCATGACGGGACATCAAGACCATCCAGGAACAGGACGTACACTCAAGGGTGATGTTGTGCCGCCTCTTAACCTGGTGAACTTGGTAAGAGCTATAGGAATAGAGCACGTTAGGGTGGTTGACCCCTTTGACCTAGAAGAGGTGGAAAGGGTGCTTAAGGAGGAAACGCAGAGGGAGGAGCCCTCAGTGGTCATTGCACGGCGCCTATGTGCTCTGCTGTCCAAGGAGGTGAAGGCCCCTCTATCCATCGATGTGGGTGCTTGTCGGCTTTGTGGCCTTTGCCTGCGTCTGGGTTGTCCTGCCATTGAGAAAAAGCCAGATGGTATGTACATCAACCAGGCTCTATGCAATGGATGTGGGTTGTGCGTTAAGGTTTGCAAATTTGGTGCAATAAGAGGGGTAGGTGAGTAATATGGATACCAAAAGCATACTCATAGTAGGTGTTGGCGGACAAGGGACCCTTCTTGCCAGCAAGGTATTGGGGAGCCTATTTATGGATTTAGGATACGATGTCAAGATATCTGAGGTTCATGGCATGGCACAGAGAGGGGGCAGCGTGGTCACGCATGTAAGATACGGCACAAAGGTGTTTTCTCCACTGGTGGAGCCGGGTACTGCTGACATACTGCTGGCTTTTGAAAAGATGGAGGCGCTGCGGTGGATACATTTTTTGAAGGAAGAAGGCAGAGCTGTAATAAATTTGCAGGAAATAGAGCCTATGCCGGTGATAATGGGGACCTACGAGTACCCCAAAGATTTAGAAGGTAGGATTCGTGAAGTTTGCCCCAATGTAATATTCTTTGATGCTTTGGCCGTTGCAAGAGAGCTGGGAAACATAAAGGTGACCAATATGGCTTTAATAGGCGTACTGGCAAAGGTGCTAGGTATTGGGTCTGAAGCTTGGGAAAAAGCGATAAAAATGGTTGTACCTCCTAAAACAGCAGAGGTCAATTTAAAAGCGTTTTATGCTGGATACAATTCATCATCGTTATGAGTTGTTCCTGATGCCTTGCAATATCGTGTATGTAGAGGAAGAATAGCAATAAGGAAGGTGTAGTAAAATGTTGTATTGGGATAAGGCACACGAATGTATGGATCGGCAGCGGCTTAGGGAGCTGCAGTCGCGTCGTTTGGTTGAGACGGTACGGCGGGTGTACCACAACGTGCCGTATTATCGCCAGCGAATGCAGGAGATGGGATTGGTTCCTGAGGATATAAAGGGTGTGGAAGATTTACACAAGCTGCCTTTTACCACCAAACAGGACCTAAGGGATAATTACCCTTATGGCACCTTTGCTGTGCCCTTGAGTGAAATCGTGAGAATACACGCTTCTTCTGGCACAACCGGTAAACCTACTGTAGTGGGTTATACTCGTAAGGATATCATCACCTGGTCGGAGCTTATGGCCAGGACCCTGGTGTGCGGGGGTACCACAAAGGAGTCGGTGATACAGATAGCTTATGGTTACGGCCTGTTTACCGGAGGATTGGGAGTACATTACGGGGCCGAACGAATTGGTGCCTCGGTTATCCCAATTTCTGGCGGCAATACCAAGAGGCAGATCATGATCATGAAGGATTTTGGCACCACTGTACTGGCGTGTACCCCCTCTTATGCCCTGCACATAGCTGAGACCATGGAAGAAATGGGAATAAAAAGGGAAGAGCTTAAGCTACAGTATGGAATTTTCGGTGCCGAACCGTGGAGCGAAGGCATGCGCAAGGAAATAGAATCAAAGCTTCAGATATCCGCTATAGACATATACGGTTTAAGCGAGGTTATAGGGCCGGGGGTTGCCAGCGAGTGCCAGTATAAATGCGGGCTCCACATATTTGAAGACCACTTTATACCCGAGATAGTTGACCCTGAAACGGGTGAGGTGTTGCCTGAAGGAGAGGAAGGGGAGTTGGTAATCACCACCATTACAAAAGAGGGGCTACCCGTGATACGGTATCGCACCAGGGACATATCCGCTTTGAATTATGAACCCTGTAAGTGCGGGCGTACCCATGTTCGGATGAAAAGGGTGTTGGGCAGGACTGATGACATGATTATAGTGCGAGGGGTAAATGTATTTCCTTCTCAAATCGAGAACATACTTATGGAAATCGGAGAGACTGAACCGCATTATCTGTTGGTGGTTGACAGGGTAAACAACCTGGATGTGTTGGAGGTGTGGGTCGAGGTATCCAACAAGCTGTTCTCTGATGAAGTCCGCAAGCTGGAGGAACTAAACCGCAAGATAACCAATGAGATACAGAGCGCGCTGGGGCTATCGGTCAAGGTTAAGCTTGTCGAACCAAAGACGATAGAGCGTTCAGAGGGCAAGGCTAAACGCGTAATTGATAAGCGAAAGCTGTAAAGGAAGGGAGGCAAAAATCCCATGACCCAAATATCGGTGTTTTTAGAGAATAAAAAGGGCAAGCTGGCTGAAGTCACCAAGGTGCTGGCCGAGCACAACATTGATATGTGCGCTATATCCATAGCCGATACCACAAACTTTGGCATATTGCGAATTATAGTTGATAACCCCGAGAAGGCGCTAGAGGTATTGCGTGAAGCCGGCTATACGGTGAACACCACCGAGGTGCTGGCGGTGGAAGTGCCCGATAGGCCTGGAGGTCTGCACAGAGTGCTAGAGATATTAAGCAAAGGGGATATTAGCGTGGAATACCTGTATTCTTTTGTGCGGCGGCCTGCCGAGCGAGCCCTGATACTGTTTAAAGTAGATGACCTAAAAACGGCTAAAGAAATATTGAAAAAGGAGAACGTCAGCGTATTGACGGTGGATGACGTAAATGGTTTGGGAACAAAATGATTGGGATTCAGGTGGTTTGTGATGCGACCCAGTAAGGTGATAATCGACCTTGCAAAGCTTGACAGGAATATAAGGAATATAAAGCGCTTGTTGAAACCCTCTACTCATCTGATGGCAGTTGTGAAGGCCGATGCTTATGGACATGGAGCCGTTGGTGTAGCGCATCAGGCTTTGGCATCGGGAGCTTCATGGCTGGGCGTTGCTATACCCGAAGAGGGGGCAGAACTTAGGGAGGCTGGTATTACTGCCCCCATTCTAGTGCTTGGAGGCATAGACGAGACCCAAGTAAAGACGGTGGTGGAGTACGATTTGACCCAGTGCGCCTTTTCGCTTGAGGTGGCAAGGCTTTTGAACTATGAGGCTCAGCGCCTGAACAAGATAATAGCTATACACCTCAAGGTGGATACAGGCATGGGGCGTATAGGGCTGGTTGACATTGAAAGCATAAGAAGGTTTTGTACCGAGATAAAGTCTTACAGCCATTTGAGGCTGGAGGGAATATTCACCCATTTTGCAGCAGCTGATGAGGAAGACAAATCGTTTACCAATCAACAGATGAGCCGCTTTTTGAAAGTGCTTGATACCCTTCGTAGTGAAGGCATAGATTTCAAATGGGTTCATGCCGCCAACAGCGCTGCCATTATCGATTGCCCTGATACTCATTTTAACCTGGTACGCGCGGGAATTGCCATGTACGGTTACTATCCTTCACCTCATGTTGATCATTCGAGGGTGCATCTTGAACCGATACTTCAGTGGGAAACCAAGGTGGTACACGTAAAAGATATAGACAGGGGTGATAGTGTCAGTTACGGTAGGACTTTTATTGCCCAGAGACCCATGCGCATTGCGACCCTTCCGGTGGGCTACGCAGACGGATACAGCCGTTTGCTCAGCAACAAAGGGTGGGTTTTGATACGTGGCCATCGGGCTCCCATTGTTGGGTTAGTGTGTATGGATCAGGTGATGGTAGATGTCACTCACATTCCAGAGGTAAAACCAGGTGATACAGCGGTGCTCATTGGAAGCCAGGGTGAAGAGGTTATCTCGGCTGAAGATATCGCAAGACTGTGTGACACCATCTCGTATGAGGTTTTAACGGGTATAGGACGCAGAATACCTAGGATTTACGTATGATAAAGAGAAGGGGCTGATATATGTTGATAGACAAGGTAGAGGCTGTGACGAAGGAAGACATAAGGCGAGTCATGTTGAGGCGCAGACGGGAAACGAGCCAGGAAGAAATCGATGAAAAGAGCAGGCGCATAGCGGAGGTCCTGCTGTCTTTGGATTTTATCCGAAATAACCAAACCTTCATGGTTTATGTAAATATGCCAGGGGAGGTAAGAACCGAAAGAATAATCGAAGATTTGCTAAAAGCAGGGAAGACGGTGGCGGTACCTGTCTGCATACCCCAAACGGTTGACCTGCTGGCTTCTGAGATAAAGGGGCTTGATGAACTTGTGCCCGGACATTATGGTATACTTGAACCCAAGAAGGAATTTATAAGGCCTATAGACCCAAGGACTTTGGAAGTGATAATAGTACCCGGTATTGCCTTTGATATACGCGGGAATCGAATAGGTCATGGAAAGGGATACTACGATCGCTTTTTGAGAAAAGTTTCACCTTTTGCCAAAAAGGTAGGTTTGGCTTTTGAGTTTCAAGTGATGCCCGACGTGCCTGTTTGCCATTTTGACGTTCCTATGGACATGATTATAACTGAAAACGGTATGAGAAAATAGCATAAACAAGTTTCCAGTATGATGGAAACACGCATACACCATAAAAGGCACAGAGCTTTAAGCCCTGTGCCTTTTAATTTTTTATTTAACCAAAGCATTTTCATTGTCATTTGAAAGAGGAATTTTTACTATTTTGTCGAATAAAAAGTAACTGTAATAAATCTTTATGTATGCGAGGGAGTGAATTTGAGCGAAGAAATAAGCCTTGAACAATTGGATGAGATAGTAAAAAAGACCATTGAGGCTCTTGAAAACGGTAAGAAACAGATATTTGAAATTGCTGAAAGTGCCCGGCAGGAATGGAAAGACCTGGAGGCAAAGCTAGCCGAGCTGCAAGGTAAAGTAAAAGAGGCGGTAGAAGAAGTAGAGAAGCTGGCAAGGTTGGAAAAAGAAAGCCGTTACAGGCTGATGGTAGTCAGCAAAAATTTTAAACTTTACAGCGAGGATGACATCAAGAAGGCTTATGATGCTGCCAGGGAGTTTCAGATTAGACTTGCTCTTAAAAGGGAACATGAGCAGAACCTGATTGCCCAGAGAACCGAGCTTGAAATGCGCATTCGCCGCACAAGAGAAATTGTGGAAAGAGCCGAATACCTCGTCACCCATGTGGCTGTGGCCATGAACTACCTTGTAAATGCACTGACAAATATAAGCAGTACAATACACGAACTACAGAAGAAAGAGATGATGGGCATAAGAATAATCACAGCTCAGGAACAGGAACGGCAGAGGCTGGCTCGAGACATCCATGACGGCCCTGCGCAGTCGCTTTCGAATGTTGTGCTCAAGTGCGAACTGTGTGAAAAGCTGCTGGAAAGGGATGTGGAAAGAGCCAAGCAGCAAATAGGCGAGCTAAAGCAGCTTGTAAAGTCCAGCCTCCAGGAAATACGGAGGATCATATTTGACTTAAGGCCCATGTCGCTGGACGATTTAGGCCTAGTGCCTACTTTAGAGAGATATGTGGCTACTTTTATTGAAGAGACTGGGATAGATGTGACGTTTGAGGTTTATGACTTCGACAAGAAATCTGTGGATAAAGTAGTTGAAGTGGCGGTGTTCAGGATCATACAAGAAGCGTTGAACAACATAAAGAAGCATTCAAGAGCCACAAGGGCAAGCATTAAAATGTACATCAAAGATGGTTCTTTAATCGTCAGAATTGTTGACAACGGTATAGGCTTTGATAAAGAAAAAATGGAGGAACAAAAAAGGGCCAATATCCACGAAGGAGGATTTGGCATATATGGCATGAAGCAGCGAGCTGAGCTGCTAAAAGGGAAATTGACCATTCAATCTCAAGAAGGGAAGGGCACGGTAGTTTTGCTTCAAATACCTATTGATACTAATGAAAAGGAGGTTTAATGAATCTATGGAGCATACTAAAATAAAGGTGCTCATCGCTGATGACCATTCCCTTTTCAGGAAAGGGCTCGAACAGCTTTTGGAACTGGAAAATGATATAGAGGTAATTGGGGAAGCCTCCAATGGTAAAGAGGTGATTGAAAAAGCCGTTGAGCTTAATCCCGATGTGATTTTGATGGATATAAACATGCCTATTAAAAACGGTATAAATGCCATAAAAGACCTTAAAGAGAAAGGATGCCCTGCTAAGATAATAATGTTAACGGTGCATGACGATCAAGAATACCTGCTGGAAGCGATAAGGACAGGCGCCTCAGGGTATATAATGAAGGATGCGGACGTTGACCACCTTTTAAAGGCCATCAGGGACGTTTACAGGGGTGAAACTTACATACAGCCCAACCTTTCCGGAAAACTCATAAAGGATTTTGATAGGTTAAATTATTATTCGGTAAGAAAAGAGTTTGAACAATACAATTTGACTCCGCGGGAGATTGAGGTCTTGTTGCTTATAGCCGATGGTAAGAACAACAAGGAAATCGCCAATGAGCTATACATAAGCGAAAAGACGGTTAAAAATCATGTCTCAAATATATTTAAGAAGTTGGATGTAAATGACCGTACGCAGGCCGCCATATATGTGTTAAAAAATCACCTGAAATGACGTTTTTAATCCGCTCCTCCCCTTTAAAATTGCCTGGCAACGATATTGTTTTTGTAGTATAATAAACCTGGAAGGGGAGGGGATAAAAGTGGGACTTATAAGACAGGGTTTGAAACTGCTAGGGACTCATGCTGTGATGTCATTGGTACAGTTTATATTCATGCCGGGTTTGTTCGGTATTTTTGATGAAAACGAGGTGTATCAATGGATTGTAGGCCTCGTTTATATAGCCATTTTCTGGCTGGTCATATATGCTGATATGAGCAACAGGGGATTAGATGATGCTAAAAAGGACGCTTTTGCTCCGTATAAGGGATTTATAGCTGGCCTTATTGCAGCTGTTCCTGCGATTGTCTTATATCTCCTTGCCATGGGAGCGGAACGCCCACATAATGCTATTAACTTGTTTGAGGTGATTTTGAGGGGTTGGCTGGTGCCATATACCAAGATTTTCGTGACTTTTGAGAAAAATATGCCAGATATAGCCATAATACCGATTGCGGTGCTTCCTGTTATATCGGGTATCAGCTATATTGATGGGCTTCGCAAGAGAAAGAAAATTTTAGAAGCCTTGAAAAGGGCAGAAGCTATGAGGGCCCAAAGGTCAAAGGTAAATATGAGTTTTTGATATAGAGCATCTCAGCTACCTCCATTTCCTTGATTAAAATCATCTGTTGTGGAGTTATCTGTTTAATAGGAGCAATCCTAATAGATGAGACAGAGATTATTATAAATGCCATTCCCTAAAAATACACCCATCTTGGAAGGGTGTATTTTTTTTGGCAAAACGGCATGGAATAATCTTCTATATTTTTGGAAAAATAAAGGTATTGTATTAGTGTGGATGGAGGAGCTGGTTATGGAGGAAAAAGTAGAGGGTAAGCTTATGATCATCGGTGGGGCGGAAGATAAAGAAGGTGAATGTGTAATTTTGAAAAAGCTGGTAGAGTTGGCAGGAGGACAAAATGGAAATATAGTGGTCATGACTGTGGCCACCGACTATCCCGAGGTCATAGGAGAGGAATACACCTGTATATTTAAGCGGCTTGGAGTAAACGAAATAAATGTCATACATATAGATTCAAGGCATCATGCCAATGAAGACAGCCTTGTGGACAAGATAAATGCCGCTACATGTATATTCTTCACCGGTGGTGACCAGCTACGTATTACCTCCCTCTTGGGAGGCACTAAGGCTGAAGAAAAGTTAAAAGAGGCATATCGTCGTGGTGTGGTCATTGCTGGGACAAGTGCAGGCGCTTCAGTTATGAGCGAGACCATGATCACCTCTGGCAAAGATGATGATGCTCCTAAGAAGTGTACATTGAAGATGGCTCCAGGGCTAGGGCTTTTAAAAGATGTCGTAATAGACCAGCACTTTGCTCAGAGGGGCCGAATTGGACGCCTGCTTACCGCTATAGCGCAAAACCCGCACATGCTTGGCGTGGGAATTGACGAGGATACGGCTATTATAATTGATAGCGATGCTGTATTTGAAGTAATAGGTTCTCATGCGGTAACAATACTTGATGGCAAATCATTGGATTTTACCAATGTTTCAGAGCTTAAGCCAGATGAAATACTGGCGCTTACTAACGTTGTAATGCACGTGCTTCCAGCAGGCTTCAGGTATGACATTAAATACCGTAGACCAATAATCAGGAGGTAATTGCTTTGAAGATTTGTGAGATTAAGGCATTCAAAGGGAGGAACATTTACAGCCATCAAAAGGTAATCAAAATGGTGGTGGACCTGGAAGACATGGTGGATGTAGCCACAAAAGACATAGAGGGGTTTAACGACGCTCTGCTTAAATTGCTGCCCGGCCTGTACCAACACCACTGCTCTCTTGGTTGCCCTGGTGGCTTTATCGCCAGGCTCGAGGAAGGGACATACCTGTCACACGTCATTGAACACTGCGCTTTGGAGATACAGAGCATTCTAGGATACGATGTAAGCTTTGGCAGGGCAAGGCAGGTCATGGATTCAACTAAGTATACCATTGTGTACGCCTACAAAAACGAGGTGGCAGGTGTGGAAGCAGGGAAGTGTGCTGTTCAACTGGTGGAAGCGTTGTGCAAAGGTCACTCTTTTGACCTCAGTTCACATCTTAACAGGATCAAAGAAAAAGCCGTGAAGAACGAATTAGGACCCAGCACTAAGGCCATTGTTGAGGCTGCATTGGGAAGAGGAATCCCGGTTATGAGAATCGGCAATGGCAGCATATTGCAACTGGGATATGGAAAATATCAAAAGCGGATAGAAGCCACCATAACCGAAAACACCAGCTGTATTTCGGTTGACATAGCCTGTGATAAGACATTGACCAAAGAGATATTGAAGGAAGCGGGGATACCTGTCCCTGAGGGCAGCGTATGCACCACAATTGAAGATGCGCTCCAGATAGCGGAGGAACTGGGGTATCCCGTGGTCATAAAGCCTGAAAAAGGAAATCAAGGAAAAGGAGTATCGCTCAATCTCACCACTCCTGAGGAGGTAGTTCAGGCTTTTAAGATTGCCAGACAAGTAGATGAAAACATTATAGTGGAGAAATATATCAAGGGCAATGATTACCGCGTATTGGTAGTGGGCGGTAGAGTGGTGGCGGTTGCCCAGAGAATACCTGCCCATGTGGTGGGCGATGGCGTACATACCATTGCCCAATTGGTAGAGATGGTGAACAAAGATGAAAGGCGAGGCGAAGGCCATGAAAAACCGCTTACCAAAATTAAGATAGATGAGATATCGCTGATGCTTCTCAAAAAGCAGGGATATACCTTGGACAGTATTCCTCCAGCCGGCAAATGGGTGTATTTAAAAGCCAATGGCAATTTAAGCACCGGTGGAGAGGCCATCGATTGTACCAATAAGATACATCCTGTGAACTGCGAAATTGCAGTAAGGGCAGCGCAGATAATAGGGCTTGACATTGCCGGAATCGATATTGCTTGCCCTGACATCTCCAAACCGATAGAAGAAGGCGTGGGAGCGGTGATAGAGGTAAATGCTGCGCCTGGTATTCGCATGCACCTTTATCCGTCCAAAGGCAAGCCTAGAAACGTAGCCCAAAATATCATAGACATGCTTTTTCCGCCAGGGAGCAGGCACTCAATCCCTATAATATCGGTTACTGGGACAAACGGGAAAACCACTACTGTACGCATGATCGCTCATATATTAAGAACGCAAGGCTATACTGTGGGAATGACAACCACTGGCGGAGTTTATATAAACGACCACTGTGTCATGAAAGGTGATACCACGGGTCCTGCCAGTGCAAAAATAGTCTTGACGGATAAGAGGGTGGAAGTGGCTGTACTGGAGACTGCCCGTGGTGGCATCATCAGGTCAGGATTGGGGTATGACCTGAGCGATATCGCTGTCTTGACCAACATCAGCGAAGACCATCTGGGGATCGACGAGGTCTATACCCTTGAGGATTTGCTGCATGTAAAGTCGCTGGTGGTAGAAGCTGTAAAGACCAATGGGTATGTAGTGCTGAATGCTGATGACCCCATGGTGGTGGAAGCCGCCAAACGAGTGAAAAGCAACATAATATACTTTTCCAAGCAAGAAGACAACATCATCGTACACAGACACTTAGTAGCCGGCGGGTTGGCCGTATTCTTAAAAGGACAACATATAACTATCGCTACAGGAGACGGATTTATACAGTGTATGGATGTTTCCAGAATACCGGCTACTTATGGAGGAAAACTGGTGTATAATATTGAAAATAGCCTTGCTGCCGTCAGCGTTGCCTATGCCATGAAGATACCCATAGAGACCATCCAAAAAGCGTTAGCTTCCTTCTATGCCGATGAGATTCATAACCCTGGTCGGTTTAACGTATTCAATATAAGGGACTTCAGGGTGGTGGTGGACTATGCACACAATATCAGCGGGTATACCCACGTAATAGAAGCCATAAAGAAGATGGGTGCTTCACGAACAGTGGGGATTATAGGGGTTCCAGGGGACAGGCAGGACAGCAGCATAAGGCGCATAGGGTTTATAGCCGGCAAAGGGTTTGACAGGGTAATAATCAAGGAAGACGTGGACTTGAGGGGTAGGCGTAGGGGTGAGGTAGCAAAACTGCTAGAGGAAGGGGTATTGTCTGCGGGGATGGATCCTAATAACGTAGAGGTAATTCTTTCAGAGGTGGAGGCGCTCAAAACCGCTATAAAAAGGGCAAAAACAGGGGATTTAATTGTGATATTCTATGAGAAGCTAGAACCGATAATGGCTACTATAAAAGAGGTGCTGTCAAATGTAGAAGCGGAAACAACCAGCGATGAGAATCATATGATGCTGGGACTTACTAGGCTATAATAGAGAAAAATCGATTACTACCCCGAATATTAGTAAAATTTGTGTTTGAACAGTTCAAAATGATGTTATATATTGAAGATAGAGAAAGGGGTAGTAACGGTGGATATACATTTCAAGGAAATAGAGCTGGGGGATAAACCTGTATTTGACCATTATTTTTCTTTGAGGCACTATGAGAATTCCGAGTTTACATTTACAAACATGTTCATATGGCGGCATGCTTTCAACTTGAGATTTTCGATAATTGACGGTTGTCTTTGTATTATAGGGAGGTTTGGTGAAGACTTCCATTTTTCTTTTCCGCCTTTACCAGGAGAAAACAGCAGGGTAGACGGTGCCGTTTATAAGTTGGTGCAATATTTTAAAGAACATGGATATCCCTTTGTCATGAAGGGAGTTACCCACGTTACCAAAAAGATAATTGAAGAAGCTACACCTGGCATTTTCAGATATGAGAGAGACCCCAACAATGATGACTATGTCTACCAAACACAAGACCTCATTTACTTGAAAGGCAAGAAATACCATCAAAAGCGAAATCACATCAATAAGTTCTTGAGAAGCTATCAGTACACCTATGAACCGGTGTGTGATAGCAATATAGAGGAATGCATACAGGCCGAGCTGGAATGGTTGGAAAATAAAGGTCTGGCTCCTGGGCTGGAATATGAGAAGGTGGCTGTCCTTGAAGCCTTGCGTAATTTTGATGCATTAAAGCTCAAGGGCGGTGCCTTGAGGATTGACGGCAAGATCCAGGCTTTTTCTTTAGGAGAACTTCTAAATCCTGAGATGGCGGTCATTCACATAGAAAAGGCCAATTCACAATACCACGGGTGCTATGCCATGATTAACCAGCAATTTGCTGAGCATTGCTGGAAGGATGTGCCTTACATAAACCGTGAAGAGGACATGGGTATACCGGGATTGCGCCAGGCAAAGAAATCGTACCATCCGGTCAGGATGGTAGAAAAGTACACCGGATACCTGTTGGGGGAATGACCATATGGAGATAAGGTTTGCTCAACCTGATGATATGGTGCAAATAAAAAAGCTGTGGGAATACTGCTTTGACGACCCTTCTGAGTTTGTTGACTGGTTTTTCAGGAAGAGATACAGAGATGAAAATACATTGGCGGTTTACCAAGGTAAAGAGGTTCGTTGTGCACTGCAACTCTTGCCTTATAAAATCATGCTGAGGGGACAGAGCGTAAAGACCTCATACCTGGTGGGCCTTTCAACCTGGCCACAGTACAGGGGGCGAGGCGATGCAGGGACACTCATCCGTCATGCTTTGGAGGTTATGCGCATGCGACAGGAGTGGGTGTCCATTTTGTTGCCCTTTCGCTATGATTTCTACAGAAAATATGGATGGGAGATATGTTACCACCACTTGATGTATAGTGGAGACCGAGAGATATTGGGTAAGGCAGGCAAAATTATATATGATATAATTCCGACAGAGAAAGGGCATATACCTTTAATGAATGACTGTTACAAAAAATTCATGGAGGCATATAATGGATATGTGGAGAGGGATGAAGGTGACTGGGATCGGTTGTTGGATGACCTCCATATAGCCGGTGGTACTGGATATATGGTAGTCAAGGATTCCGAAACGGTGGGTTATGTGCTTTTTGAAATTTCAAACCGCCGTTGCAAGGTTCGTGAGCTCGTTTATACTACTCCTGAAGCCAAAAATGCTTTGCTCAGGCTTATTGCCAACCACTATTCCCAGGTTGATTCCATTGTATGGAATGCACCGCCCGACGATATTACATATATGGATATGTCAAATCCCAGGGGAGTGATGTACAAACAGCCTTATGTGATGGGGCGTATTGTGGACGTAAAGCAAGCATTGAGGATATTGAAACCTTTAAGGGAAGTTGATTTGAATATCCAGGTTATAGACCCTGTATTGGAATGGAACAATGGCGTTTTTAACCTTTGTAGTGTTGGCGAAGTTATAGAAGTGACTTCATCTTCTGTATCTCCGCAAGCTGTGATCCCCATCACAACGTTTACCCAGTTGCTTTGGGGCTATATAACTCCAGCGCAGGCTTATAAGCAGGGCAAGCTCGATGTATTGGATGAGAAAGCGATTGAATATTTGGAAAGGATATTTACACCCGCTATCAATTACATAATAGAAGATTACTAGAGCCCTTTAGAATTTTAACCTGCGTCATAGTAATAGAGCGCTATATACGATTTTTGACCAATGCTTTTTCTTTTTAGCCAAATATGAATCAAAATTTCACATTGACAACTTCCCAACAACTTTTTATACTTGAATTTATACAATAAAACGAAATTATTTATGGAGCAGAGGATTGTAAATAAAGTAAAGTTGCAGGGTGGTATCAGGGACTTGAAGGTTGTTATGATTTTGGCCGGCTTGACAGGCGGCTTTTTTATTGAAATGGGAGTGATGCGCTTGACCGAGGCGGTAATAAATGGAATCCTCAGGTCAGGAAAGATGGACGGAAAATTTTTTATGAAGATTGCTATAAAAAATTTTGTTATTTTACTTATTTTGGCATTGACGGCTGCATGGTCGGTAACGCTTCTGTTGTCCTTAAGTGCCGGAATGGTGTTGTACATATTTTTTTATGTTATAAAGAAAAACCTCTCTGTTGGGAAGACTACTAAACAGAAGGGAAGCGATGGCATATGGAAGGAATAGATATAAATCCGAAGGTGTGGTTTACCATACCAATAATGGATGGGATACCTGTAACCGACGCCGTGTGTATATCGTGGATTGTAAGCGTAGGGCTTATTATCTTTGCTTTTGTGGTAAGATTTTACATTTTTCCACGGTTTCAAGAGGTGCCGACGGGGTTTCAAAACATTCTTGAGCTATTGGTGGAATGGGTTTACAGTTTCTCACGCGACACGGTACATGAGTTCAGCAGAGAGCTGGCACCTTACATCGGTACGCTGGTGCTTTACCTAGGTTTTGCAAATACCATTGAGCTTTTGGGATTGAGACCTCCTACTACTTACATTGCAACCACCTTTGCGTTGTCCATCATCACCTTTTTCCTGATTAATGTCTATGGTATTAGGAAGAAGGGCTTGTGGGGCAGGATAAAGGATTACGGCAAGCCTGTTCCATTTATAGCTCCTATTAAGGTGTTGACCGATTTAGCAGTACCTGTATCTTTAGCTTCCCGAATGTTTGGAAACATCTTGGGAGGACTGGTGGTGATGGAGCTGATTTACAAAGTAGTTCCTGTGGTTATTCCTTCGTTTTTATCGATATACTTTACTTTGTTTGATGGATTTATACAGACATTTATATTCATTACTTTATCATTGACCTTCATAGGAGAAGCCATTGAGTGACACTAAGATTGTAGCAGGGAAATTTGTCAGGAGGTGAACTTGAAATGGGATTAGCTGCGATTGGTGCTGGACTGGCTGTTTTGACTGGTTTGGGTGCAGGCATAGGGATGGGGATTGCTACTGGCAAAGCCGCTGAAGCTACTGGAAGACAGCCCGAAGCCGTAAACCAGATCAACAGGATCCTGCTTTTGGGCTTAGCTCTTACGGAGTCCATAGCTATATATGGCTTTGTAACTGCATTGCTGATCATCTTTTTGCAATAAGGTTTTTTACATTAACAAAATAAACCCAAAATTCTTATCGTGAGAAGAGTTATTTACTTTGATAACTCCTTTCTCACGAAATATTCTTTTTTTGATATTAAAACAAAATTTTAAGGAAATGGTGAAGAAAGCATGAAAGAATACCTTTGGACGTTTATCTTCCATATAATCAACGTCGTTATATTGTTTTTCTTTTTAAAAAAGTGGCTTTTTAAGCCGATAAAGAGCTTTTTAGATAAGCGTACCCAGAGCTTTGAGGCAAAGATAGAGGAGCTTAAAAGGCGTGAAAGCGAAATTGAGGAAAACAAGCGCTTATCCAGAGAGGAGCTTGAGAAGGTACGTCAGCAGGTAAGGATTATAATGGAGCAGGCTGAACGTACAGCGCAGGAGCGCATACAGGAAGCGCAGCAACAAGCTCAGCTACAAGCGGAGGCTATGCTGACACAGGCAAGGCGCCAAATAGAGCAGGAACGAGAGAGAGCCATTGAGATGCTCCAGGCACAAGCTGCCAATTTGGCTGTAGAGCTGGCTTCCAAGGTTTTGCAAAGCAATATAACCCCTGAACAGAATAAAGCCATAATAGAGAAATTCCTAGAGAAGGTGGAAACATGATGACAACAAACGTCGAAACAGGGACTTTATGGTCGGCTTTTCCACTAGATGATGCTACTGTTGCACAGATAGAAAATCGATTTGCAGATTTTTTGGGTCGGAAGGTAAAGCTCAATTTAAAGGTTGACCCCGAAATAATAGGCGGAATTATAGTAGCCATTGGTGATAGGATATATGACGGAAGCATAAAAGGCCAGCTGAATAGGATGAAGGAACACCTACTAGGGCTTCAAAAAGGTGATATGGCTGAACTAGGGATTGACATTAAGTCCTCAGTCCAGCTTCTCGATATGGACTCGGTTGGAGAATTCATTAGAGACAGGATTCAAGAATACCAGCAAGAATTCAATGTTGAAAGTATTGGCCACGTAATACGTTCAGGGGATGGTGTGGTATTAATAAGTGGTTTGAGCGATTGCAAGTATGGCGAGCTTCTAAGATTTGAAGGCGATGTCTTCGGTATCGCCTTTAACCTTGAAGAGGATATGGTGGGGGCTGTGTTGCTCAACAACCAGAATTCTGTAATTGAGGGCACGATTGTTTACAGCACCGGTCGAGTGGTTCAGGTACCTGTGGGTGAGGGTTTGCTGGGTAGGGTGGTCAATCCCCTGGGACAGCCCCTTGACGGGAAAGGCCCTATTCGCGCTGAAGCCTACAGGGAGATTGAGCAGAAGGCTCCTGGCATATATGAAAGGGATGTTGTGAATCAACCTTTGCAGACCGGCCTGCTGGCCATAGACTCCATGATACCTATAGGGAGAGGCCAAAGGCAACTCATCATAGGCGATCGCCAGACGGGCAAGACGGCTATTGCGCTGGACACGATAGTCAACCAAAGAGACAAGGATGTAATATGCGTATATGTGGCCATAGGCCAAAAGGCCTCCACGGTATCCCAGGTCATCAACACCTTAAGGGAAATGGGTGCTATGGATTACACCATTGTGGTTTCGGCGACAGCCAGCGATTCGGCTCCCATGCAGTACATTGCCCCTTATGCGGGCTGTGCAATGGCAGAGTACTTCATGTACAAGGGGAAGGACGTGCTCATCGTTTACGACGATTTGTCCAAACACGCCATAGCCTACAGGACTTTGTCGTTGCTGCTGCGCCGTCCTCCGGGGCGAGAGGCCTATCCAGGAGATATATTCTATTTACATTCCCGCCTTCTGGAGCGTGCAGCTAAACTGAGCAAAGAGAAGGGCGGTGGGTCGTTGACGGCGCTGCCCATAATAGAAACCCAGGCCGGTGATATATCGGGATATATTCCTACCAACGTGATCTCAATAACCGATGGCCAGATTTTTTTGGAAGACGAGCTGTTCTTTGCTGGTATTCGTCCAGCCGTAAATGTTGGATTGTCGGTATCAAGGGTAGGGAAGGCGGCCCAGATCAAAGCCATGGCCAAAGTTTCGGGTACTTTACGCCTGGAGCTTGCACAGTACCGTGAATTGCAGGTATTCTCCCAGTTTAGCTCAGAGCTTGACCCTTCAACACAGGAATTGCTGGCTCAGGGAGAGAGGATCACCGAAATGCTCAAGCAGGAGCAGTATCACCCGATGGATGTAGTCCATCAGGTAATACTGTTATATGTGGTAACCAGAAAGATGCTTCTGGATGTACCCGTAAACAGGATTCAAGAATTTAAGCAGCAGTTTATCGAGTATATGGAGTGTTACCATAGAAATATCATTGAAAATATACGACGGACCGGCGATATAACTGAAGAGGATATGGCCGAGATAGAGGCTGCTGCGAAGGATTTTAAACAGACATTCTTGAAGTGATAAAGATGTGCAGGTGATTATTGTTATGTACAACGTAATTGAGATCAAGCGAAGGATCAGGACCATACGTCAAACGCGCCAGATAACCAAGGCCATGTACCTCATCGCTTCGTCTAAGCTCAGCAGGGCCATGGAAAAATATAGGGCTAATCACGTATACTTCGAGAAAATACGCTCTACTCTCAAAGACATCATAGTTCATAGCCCTGGAATCGACCACCCTTTTTTTGTGCCGAAGGGAAATGAAAGGGCTGCCTATCTGGTCATTGCAGGAAATAAGGGGCTGTGCGGTGCTTACAACCACAACGTGCTGCAGACAGCCCTTTCGCACATACAGCAGCACGGTGGTACTGTTGATATATTCGTGGTGGGCCATGTAGCCCGTGATTTTTTCAAGCGAAAAGGCTATAATGTCAACGATGAGTATTTGGATGCAGCAGAAAATCCGAATTTTCACTATTCAAGGGATATGGCTGAGCAGCTAATAGATGCCTATAGCCAAAATAAGATGGATGAACTTTATATCGTCTATACCCACATGGAATCGACGGTGAAGCAGACCCCGAGGGTTATAAAGCTGTTACCGGTGGAACTTTCGGCATTTTTAGATGTCAGCCTCGATGTGGAGTACCGTGCCGATATACTCTATCATCCCTCACCCAAAGCTGTGCTTGACCTGCTGATTCCTAAGTATCTTCTGGGATTCATATATGGGGCATTGATACAGTCTTTTGCCAGCGAGCAGCAGGCCAGGATGATGGCAATGGATACCGCTACAAATAACGCGGATGACATGATAGCCGAGTTGCAGATCAAGTACAATCAGGCACGGCAGGCAGTTATTACCAATGAAATTTCCGAAATAATGGGTGGCGTAGCTGCACTTGAAAAGCGGTTCTGATAAAGGAGATGAGACATATATGGAATACAAAAACAAGGGAAAAGTGGTGCAAATTGTCGGTCCAGTAATTGATATACAGTTTGAATCGGAAGATATGCCGGCCATACTCAATGCCGTGAAAATAGTGGACGGTACAAGGGTGGTGTGGGCTGAGGTGTCTCAGCATTTAGGCAACCGCAAGGTGCGCTGCATTGCCCTTGAAGCTACAGATGGCTTAAAAAGAGGGCTGGAAGCATATGATACAGGGGCTCCCATTTCGGTACCTGTGGGTAAGGAAGTGTTGGGCCGGGTTTTCAATGTTCTGGGAGAACCGATTGACGGCAAGGGGCCTGTAAATGCGCAGGAGAGGGTTCCTATTCATCGCCCTGCACCGCCTCTTGAAGAGCAACGTCCGGCTACCGACATACTCGAAACCGGAATCAAGGTTATAGACCTGCTGGCTCCCTATCCAAAAGGTGGTAAGATTGGACTGTTTGGTGGAGCTGGCGTGGGTAAAACGGTGCTCATCATGGAGCTCATACACAACATCGTCACCCAGCATGGTGGGGTTTCGGTGTTTACAGGTGTAGGTGAGCGCACTCGAGAGGGGCATGAGCTGGTGACGGAGATGACGCAGTCGGGTGTGCTAGAAAGGACGGCTCTGGTGTTTGGCCAAATGGATGAGCCACCGGGCGCTAGAATGCGTGTGGCTTTAACAGGCCTTACCCTTGCCGAATACTTCAGAGACAAGGAAGGACAGGACGTACTTCTTTTCATAGACAATATATTCCGTTTCATCCAGGCAGGAGCTGAGGTGTCCGCACTGTTGGGAAGAATGCCTTCGGCTGTTGGGTATCAACCTACCCTGGCTGTGGAGGTTGGGGCACTGCAGGAACGCATAACGTCCACCAAAAACGGCTCCATTACATCGGTTCAGGCGGTGTATGTGCCTGCAGATGACCTGACCGATCCTGCTCCTGCAACCATATTTGCTCACCTGGATGCCACCACTGTTCTCTCAAGGCAGATTGCCGAAATGGGCATATATCCCGCAATTGACCCATTGGATTCCAGCTCGAGGATACTTGACCCGAGAATAGTTGGCAAGGAGCATTACCGAGTGGCACGCAAGGCCCAGGAAATTTTACAGCGGTACAAAGAGCTACAGGACATAATAGCCATACTTGGTATGGAAGAGCTCAATGAAGAAGACAGGCTGGCTGTCTACAGGGCGCGTAAGATACAGCGATTCTTGTCTCAGCCCTTCCATGTAGCGGCCACATATACCGGAATAGAAGGAAAGTTTGTTCCACTTAAAGAAACCATAGAAGGTTTCAGGGCTATTGTAGACGGAGAGGTGGACGATATACCCGAAGCAGCATTTTTCATGGTAGGGAACTTGGACGAGGTGTTTGAAAAAGCCGAGAGGATGAGGAAAGCGAGTTGATAAAAAATGGCAAGTGAATTCTATCTTGAAGTCATAACCCCTGAGAGGACTTTTTTCAGGGGAAACGTGGAGATGGTGATAGTAAACAGCTCTGACGGCGAATTGGGAATAATGAAAGGGCATGTCCCAATGGTAGCTTTGGTTGCCATTGGGACGCTTAAGATCAAGCAAAACGGTAAATGGCGTGAGGCGGCTATAAATGAAGGTTTTATGGAGGTACGCCCCGATGAGACCATTATTCTATCTCATTCGGTGGAATGGCCGGAAGAGATAGACGAAAAGCGTGCTCAGGCCGCCCTTGAACGGGCACAGCAGAGGATACGCCTGCGCAGGAGCATGAAGGAATATTATCAGTCAAAGGCCGCTATGGCCCGAGCAATGGCCAGGCTCAAAGTCAAAAAGCGTTACAACATCGATTAGCCGCTTAATTATCGAGGTCATGTTATGGCCACAAATTCAGGTTGCATGCCCGTGAAAGAGGTAAGGGTGTCAAACCCTGACCTCTTTATTTCTTGAAGAGCGGTTTCAAACTTGAATGCCACATGTTCGGGAGTATGGGCATCTGAACCGAGCGTGATGATCCTACCACCCAACTCCCTGTATCTTGCAATTATATCAGGATGGGGCATAGGTGCCTCTGATGCATGGCGGTAGCCAGATGTGTTGACTTCCAGCCCTTTACCTTTGGAAATAAGGGTTTGTAATATCTCATCCACTAAGGAAGTACACAGAAGATGATCTGTCTTCTCAACGGGAAATGGCGAATACCTTTTTATATAATCTAAATGCCCCAAAACGTTGAATTCGTTGAAAGACTTAATAAGCTTCAATATTTCCTCGTAGTATTCCTTATAGCTCTCTTCTTTTGTTTTACCCTGATAAAATACCCCCCAGTAAGGGTCAACGCCTCCCACCAAATGAACCGACGCTATCACAAAAT